>CAMEWU010000094.1 GCA_945946715.1 uncultured Clostridium sp.
AATTTAAATCACTGTGCCATTGAAGGGGCCTTTGAACGGGTTCTGCTTGTGGAAGACCATTTGCCATTAAATTCTCTGGTTACCGGTTCTTTAAAGCCATCCAAACAAGCTGCATACATTATCAGCCAATTCTATGGCAAAGCCACTGGCAAACAGATTTTAAGTGCTCTTCATTCTATGATTTTACTGAATGACGCTTTGCGAATGAAAGAATCTTTGTTTAAGAAAAGTATTTTTCTGATTCTCCGTCTCATTGGCAAATACGATAATATCGCAGGAATGATTATTACGCCTACTGCCATGCCGGAATTTGCAGAAAGTGATAAAGAATTAAGAAAAAGATTTGAATTAGCAAAATCCGTTGCATTAAATCTGATTACTGAATTTCTATCAAGCGTAGAATCCGGACATCCACTCAGTTCTCAATTTAATGCAACCTTTTCCGGATGATGTACTACGTCTGAGAATCTTTCTTCTCAGGCTTTCCTGTAATCATCCAGATAATAATACCAAGAAACACCAATGCAACCATCATCCATGGAATCAGATATTGAAGCCCCTGTTCAACGAATTTATCATAATATCCTTTTAAGTATATGACAACTATAATCAACGGAAGGATGTAAGTCATATACCATCTTAGTTTTTTAGGAAATCCAAGTCCCTTTCCTGAATTAGCTTCTTCTATAAAAGCATTCCATCCCCATCCATTTGCTTTGGTACAAAATGTGAGGTAAACAATAGACCCCAATGGAAGCAGGTTATTGGATACCAGAAAATCCTCCATATCCATGATATTAGAACCTGCACCCAAAGGCTGAATTCCTGACAGCAGATTAAACCCTAAAATACATGGCATAGATAACAGAATAACAACTGCTATATTTACTAAAACTGCTTTTTTTCGCGTCCATCCCCATAAATCAATGGCAAATGAAATGATATTCTCAAACACCGCTACTACTGTGGATAAAGCAGCAAAGGAAAGAAAGAGGAAAAATAAACTTCCCCATATTCTTCCACCTGCCATTTGATTAAATATATTCGGCAATGTAATAAATATCAAAGATGGTCCGGCTCCCGGCTCAATTCCATAAGAAAAACAAGCCGGAATTATAATCAGTCCTGCCATCAGTGCAACAAACGTATCTAACAGAGTAATACTAAAAGCTTCTCCTGTCAAAGACCGCTCTTTATCAAGATAGCTTCCAAAAATGGCCATAGAACCAATACCTATACTAAGGGTAAAAAATGCCTGAGACATAGCACCGAATATAACATTTCCGATTCCCATTTCTTTCATTTCCGCAAAATTCGGTATCAAATAAAATTCAATCCCCGCTTTTGCTCCGGGAAGGGTAATGGAATGAACCGCTAACACAATGATTAATCCCAAGAGACATATCATCATAAATTTCGTGATTTTTTCTACCCCCTTCTGTACCCCGAGGGAACAAATACCAAAAGACAAAAGAATTGCCAGAATCATCCATATTGTTAATATTCCCGGATTAGAAAGCATCCATTGGAATTTTTCTTCGACTTCTGCTGCTGACAACCGGGTATTGGTAAACTCTCCTGTTATACAACGATAACAATAATACAGCATCCACCCTGCTACCATTGTATAAAACATCATAAGCAGATAATTGCCTGCCATTCCCATATAACCATACCGATGCCATCTCGTTCCCTTTGGTTCCAAATCCAAAAAAGACGTGGCAACCGATTTCTGGCTGCCACGCCCTACTGAAAATTCACATACCATAATTGGGAATCCCAGAATCGCAAGAAAAACCAGATAGATTAATATAAACGCCGCACCTCCATACTGTCCGCACATATAGGGGAATTTCCAAACATTCCCTAAACCTACTGCACAGCCTGCAGATACCAGAATAAATCCTAGTCTTGATCCAAATTTTTCTCTTGCATTCATTATAACAAAACTCCTTATTGCAGGATTGCCTTCGCCAATGCTTCTATATTCTTTCGATCTTCCGGTTTCATGGTAGATTTAATTGTAACCATCGGCTCTACAATCGTTATATTTTTCATTCCTTCCAATGCGGCTTTCATAACTCTTCCTGCCGATGGTGCCCAGGAACCATTTTCTAGTATTCCCACTATACGGTTCTGGTATGCCTTAGCTTTCAGATGATTCAAAAAGCTTTCCATACACGGGAATACACCTCCATCATAGCTGGATGCTGCCAGTATCATACGGTCATAACGAAATGCATCTTCAAGAACTTCAGCCATATCCTCTCTTGCCAGGTCACTAACAACTACTTTGTCTGCTCCCTGCTCCCGAAGAATTTCTGCCAAAGCCTCTGCTGCTTTTCCCGTATTACCATGTATGGATGCATAAGCAATCAATACACCTTTATCCTCTGGCTCATAGCTGCTCCAAACCTGATATTTTCCAATATAATACTCCAGATTTTCTTTTAAAATCGGTCCATGAAGAGGACAAATCATCTGTATATCCAAAGCAGATGCTTTTTTTAACAATGTACTTACCATTGCCCCATACTTACCGACAATATTAAAATAATATCGTCTGGCTTCACATGCCCAGTCTTCATCGGTATCCAGTGTACCAAACTTTCCGAATGCATCTGCCGAAAATAATACCTTTTCTGTCTGCTCATATTCTACCATTACTTCCGGCCAATGTACCATTGGTGCCATAAAGAACTGCAAGGTATGGGTACCCAGGGATAACGTAGCACCTTCTGCAACTATCACCTTTCGTTCTTCAAAATTCAAGGATGTAAATTGTGGCAACATAGAAAATGTCTTTGCATTTCCTACCAACTTCATATTTGGATACTTTTTTGCAACTGCCTCAATACTGCCTGAATGATCCGGTTCCAAATGAGAAATAACCAGATAGTCGGGTGTTCTTCCCTGAAGTTCCGCTTCAACTCCGGCAAGCCACTCCTCTGTCTTTCTGGCATCTACTGTATCCATAATTGCAATCTCTTCATCCAAAATCAAATAAGAATTATAGGATACTCCATTTGGCACTACATACTGACTCTCAAATAAATCAATTTCCTTATCATTCACTCCTACATATCTAATATGTTCTGAAACATTTACACCACTCATGTGAACGCCTCCATTAGTAGTTTTCTTTTCTCACTTCAAAGAAGCTCTGTGGATGAGCACATACCGGGCATACATCCGGTGCCTTCTTACCCATTACCAAATGTCCACAATTCCGGCACTCCCAAATCGTTTCTTCACTCTTTTCAAATACTGCCTGCATTTCAACATTGTTCAATAATGCACGATACCGTTCCTCATGTGCTTTTTCAATCTGTCCTACCATCCGGAACTTTTCTGCTAAATCAGTAAAGCCTTCCTCTTCTGCTTCTTTTGCAAAGGTTTCATACATATCTGTCCATTCATAGTTTTCACCTTCTGCTGCTGCCTCAAGATTAGCGGCTGTATTTCCAATACCGCTTAATGCCTTGAACCACATTTTTGCATGTTCTTTCTCATTTTCTGCTGTTGCTAAGAAGATGGCTGCAATCTGCTCATAACCTTCCTTTTTTGCAACACTGGCAAAATAGGTGTATTTATTCCGTGCCTGTGATTCTCCTGCAAATGCTGCTAATAAATTTGCTTCTGTTTTTGTTCCTTTTAAATCTGCCATGTTCTTTTCTCCTTTATCTTCTTGTTTTTCATTACCAATTGGTTCAAATACTTCTGCTCCATGCTTACAAATCGGACATACATAATCTGCAGGAAGTTCTTCTCCTTCATATATGTAACCACAAATGGTACACCGATATCCTACCGTCACCTTCTCTTCTTTTTTAGGACGTGGTTTAATATGCTTCTGATAATAATCATAAGTAACAGAAGTCGCATCACTTAGCACTTCACAATCTGTCACATCTGCAATAAACATGGTATGGCTTCCCAAATCCACCTGATTGATTACCTTACCGGATATAAATGCATTTGTATGTTCTGTGCAGTACAAAATACCATTTTCTGCCCGTTTAACGGCTGAATAGCCCTCGAATTTATTACAATCTCTGCCACTTTGGAATCCAAACCGCTGAAATAGAGAGAAATCTGCCTCTGTTGTTAACACTGAAACATTAAATACTCCTGTTTCCGCAATCATATCATGAGTATAATTTCCTTTGTTTACGGTAATAGAAATCCTGTTTGGATTACTGGTAACCTGAGCAACCGTATTAATAATACAACCATTATCTTTTTCTCCGGTTTTTCCCGTTAACACATACAATCCATAACCAATCTTAAACATTGCCTTTGTGTTCATTCCTGCACCTCCGTAATATAAATTCATCCATTTTTTGTAAATAGACTCTTTTAGTATACACCGATTGGAATTACTTAGGCAAGAAAAATCCACCATTCAAATCAATTAAATTCAATCAGATTTAACTATGCTTTAATGCGGAACGTAATCTTAGTCTGAAGGATGTTCGAAGAGGTCTCTGTCCCAGTCTCTCTTCTGTTTTTCGCTTGCAATAGAAAAATGCAGGAATCAAAAATAAATCTGCTGCCAGCCAGGCACAACCGTTGGCCAGACACACACTGGTAAATCCAAAATATGCAGGAAGAACTAATGCAGCAAAACATCTTGCTATCATTTCCAATACTCCAGCAGTCATGGCAAATGCAGAGAATCCCATACCCTGTATGGTAAACCGCACTGTCAATACAAAGGTCAGCAGCGGAAATCCTGCTGTAGAAATCAAAGTATATTGAAATGCATATGCCAATGCCTCTACTTCATCCTTATTAATAAATAATAAAGATAACTGATTTCCAAATATCAGAATCACCCCGAATGTAACAATGGATAATCCAATGCATGCTAATGTAGACTGATACAGCCCCTTCCGAATCCGGTCAATTTTACCGGCTCCCATATTCTGTCCTGCATATGTCGCCATTGTATTTCCCATCGCCTCCAATGGACAGGAAATCAGACAATATACCTTACTTGCTGCTGCTACCCCGGCAACTGCAATTTCACCAAAAGAATTCACAGCCGCCTGTAATACAATAGAGCCAATTGCTGTAATCGAATACTGCAATCCCATTGGCAAACCTACAACTGTCAGTGTTCTGATATAAGCTGCTCTTGGTTTCCAGTCCTCCTTCTGCATCCTTAAAATTTCAAACTTTTTAACCAGATAAAATAAGCTGGCAAAACCTGATACCCCCTGTGCAATTATAGTAGCCAGTGCTGCTCCTTCCACATCCATACCAAGTACCGGGATAAATAATAAATCTAATACAATATTCAGCACAGAAGATATAATTAAAAACACTACAGGGGATTTGCTGTCTCCCAAAGAACGGTAAATACCGGAAACCATATTATATAATACTGTAAAAGGTATTCCTGCAAAAATGACTATAATGTAATTATACGCATACTTAAATGCATGTTCCGGTGTATGCATCCATACCAGCATCTGATGGCAAAGCAGAACAGTCACTATAGTTAATATAAAAGATACCATGACACAATACCAAACACTATTTGTTACATAACGCCGTAAAGCAGCATCATCCTTAGCGCCAAATGCCTGTGCAACCGGAATTGCAAATCCGCTACAGATTCCAATACAAAAACCAATTACAAAAAAAGACAAAGAACCTGTTACACCTACTCCTGCCAACTGATTTAATCCAAGATATTTTCCTACAATCATTGTATCAACCATATTATAAAATTGTTGAAATAAGGTTCCAAGAAAAACAGGAAGCCAAAATCCCATAATACACCGGAATGGACTTCCAACAGTCAAATCTCTCATTCCTGACTTCTGCTGTAAATTCTTTTTTCTTAATGTCTGAGCCATAATTATTACCTCCAAATTTATTATATAAAAAAATCATTTCCGCTTTCATCGTGATGATTATAGCAGAAATGATTTTTTATCAATAGGTAAAACTATGACATTATAATAGGTCAATTTTGACTTTTTAATATAATGGATACCGATCAGTAATATCCTTTACCAAAGCGATTGCTTTATCATTATCTTTATCAATAACAGCTGCCTTTATGGCATCTGCAATAATGATCATGTCAGACTCTACTACACCTCTGGACGTAATTGCCGGTGTACCCAGACGAATACCGGAGGTAACAAATGGTGACTTTGGATCATTCGGAACCGTGTTCTTATTACAGGTAATATTAACAGAATCTAATAATTTCTCAACTTCTTTTCCTGTCAATCCCAGATTCTGAAGATCAACCAGCATTAAATGGTTATCGGTTCCATCCGAAACAATCTTAAAACCACGCTCCTGTAATGCTTTGCATAATGCTGCTGCATTTTTCACAATTTGTTTCTGATAGGTCTTATATTCATCGGTCAGGCATTCCTTAAAGCAGACTGCTTTTGCAGCAATTACATGCATAAGAGGACCACCCTGAATACCCGGGAATACAGCCTTATTGAAATTCAACTTTTCATTTACCTCATTGCTGGATAAAATCATACCTCCACGTGGTCCACGTAAGGTCTTATGTGTCGTAGTGGTAGTTACATGTGCATATGGAATTGGACTCATATGAAGTCCTGCTGCAACCAAACCTGCAATATGTGCCATATCTACCATCAGATATGCTCCTACTTCATCTGCAATCTCACGGAACTTCTTGAAATCAATGGCTCTGGCATATGCACTGGCACCAGCCACAATTAGCTTTGGCTTACATTCTTTTGCAATCCTCAATACTTCATCATAATCAATAAAGCCATCATCGTTAACACCATATGGAACAACATTAAAATATTTACCAGATAAATTTACCGGACTTCCATGGGTTAAATGTCCACCATGTGCCAGATTCATTCCCATAAAGGTATCTCCCGGATTCATAATTGCAAAAAATGCTGCCATATTTGCCTGTGCACCGGAATGTGGCTGTACATTTACATATTCACATCCAAAAATCTGTTTAGCACGCTCAATTGCCAGATTTTCAACAACATCTACATATTCACAACCGCCATAATACCGTTTTGCAGGATATCCTTCCGCATATTTATTGGTTAACGGACTTCCCATTGCTGCCATAACTGCCTTGCTGACAAAGTTCTCAGAAGCAATCAATTCGATATGACTATTCTGTCTTCCTATTTCGTCCTGAATTGCACCTGCAATTTCGGGATCAACCTTTGTAATCTCATCAAAACTATACATTTATTACTCCTCCTATGCTTATGCTATGCGTCTCATTCCGCAACACTATTTAGAGTATATCATACCCTGTTTTTGTCAGATGCGCAAGAAAAATCAATCTGCAACCAGTATCTTTTCTTCTAATAGCATCTTTGTCAATTTCCTTGCCTGATTTCCCAAAATACTATATACTATTAATTAGCAAAATTATAAATCTATTTCTACAGGAGGAAAATATGGAAATACGTTGCAATGCATGTGGCTCCATTCTAGAGCCAGGTACAACTGTCTGCCCAAGTTGCGGAACACCTGTGACAGTTGCAACACAACTGTTAATATCACATTTTGTATTGTTTTGAATATTTCTAGTAATGTTTTATTTTATAAAATGGTACTTTTTGTGATTATTCTACCTATTTCAAAAGTTTTTCAAGTCCAAAATAAGCCCATGGGCATTTAACCTCCAATTCAAATGAAAGGGCTGATAACAATGAAATTGATACACGCAGAATATAACCCGATGCACAACAGCATCGACATTAACCACTATAATGGCTACATCCTTCGGATTGACTGTAATCAGGCTGAAACTGGGATACGGACTACTCCTAATTCCCAGAGGTGCCTAAATGCTCTGGCGATTGACAATCCGCTGGAATATGCAAGACTTGCGCTCGATGGCGAGATGCAGGCATGGGTGGATGCGGAGGATAGTTTGGAGGTATTTTAACCCCTACTGCTATTAACACGAAGAGGATAGCCTATGTTGCCATCCTCTTCTTAGTATTCACAAAGTGAATCACTATTGTATATCACCTGTTGATTTATTTTTATCTTCCAAATCAATATCTACTTGAATTCCCAATAGCTTACTCTCGGGAGCATCATCATTTAATTCAAGAATTATGTTTTCAAGGACATACCGTTTATATTCATCAGCAGTCATTAATGACTGAAATGACAAAAGAGCATCTTCATTTATCGAGCAAATATATTGCATATTATTTTCTGCACATGTGTCATTTACAATTCTAAATAATGTTTCTCTTTGTCTAGGGTCCATATTCGCAAACAACCGACTATCATGTGCCAAGAAACGCATCTTACTCTTTTTACAATTTAATAATAATAAGTCAAAGCAGAACATTCTTACTTCATTAACTCCATCTGATGAATCATCTTCAATACGAGCATCCAAATTAAAACGCAACATATTTTCTCCAGAGTTATTATTTATGACAAGGCCACTTCTTTTCTTCGGATAAAATTTTTTTGCGTAGTTCCAGTATTGATTACGAAGTTTTTTCAAATACTCTTCTTCTGCCTCAAGATATTCTTCAGTTTCTTTATCCTGCTCTATCAATTCTGCCTTAATACTTAATTCATTATCCTTATATGCTTTCAATATTTTCTGATATTCTTGAATTCTATTCAATTCATTATTCAAAGCATTCAATTGCTTTGTCAACGCAACATACTCCTCTAAAGCTCCATGAGAATCCAAAAAGCTCAGTAATTCATCCATCCTTTTTCCCAACGTCTCAATGCTGTCATCTATATCCTTTAGTTCGTCACGTTGTTTATTCAATTCCTTGCGAAGCCTAGTATTTCTAGATATCAATAAATCATCATGAAACTTCAAAACCTCATCTAGATTTTTCTTAACCATTTCCGGAATTTCTACCTGAGCTGCTTCATATACCTTTAAGAGTTTTTCCTCTTTTACTTCATTAGTCTCTTTTAAGGAATCTTCAATGTTCTTAATATAGTTACTAATCAAAATTCTTTTATTTTCTAATGCCTTTTTCTCATAA
>CAMEWU010000095.1 GCA_945946715.1 uncultured Clostridium sp.
GAGTGCTGTTGCAGGCAATTAAGGAAATTGGAGCAACAGTACGGTATATAGATGAACATACAGTTAGCATTTGCGGAGGAACCATAACGAATATTGATTCCTTATGCGTAGATGATGAATTTATTCGGAAGATTCGGGCATCTTATTATTTATTAGGTGCATTATTGGGAAAATATAAGCGGTCTCAGGTTGCATTGCCGGGCGGCTGTGAAATCGGAAGTCGACCGATTGATTTGCATGTTAAAGGCTTTAAGGCATTGGGAGCCAGCGTAGTGATAGATGGCGGTATGATTACTGTCAGTGCTGACCAGTTGATTGGTAAGCATATATATCTGGATACAGTCAGTGTAGGTGCAACCATTAATATAATGATGGCAGCAGTTTTGGCAGAGGGTAAAACCACAATTGAAAATGCAGCCAAAGAGCCACATATCGTTGATGTTGCAAACTTCCTGAATAGTATGGGTGCAAATATCAAAGGGGCAGGAACCAATGAAATCCGCATCCGGGGCGTAAAGGAATTAAAAGGAACAGAATATTCCATTATTCCGGATCAGATTGAGGCAGGAACCTTTATGATGGCGGCAGCAGCTACCAAAGGAAATATCCTGATTAAGAATGTAATTCCAAAGCATTTAGAGGCAATCAGTTCGAAATTAACAGAAATCGGTGCTGTGGTAGAAGAATATGATGATGCAGTTCGGGTTATCGGACCAAAGGAAAAACGTCTGGGAGCTACACAGATTAAAACCCAGCCATATCCCGGATTCCCGACTGATATGCAGCCACAGATGGCAGTTACTTTGGGCTTATCAGATGGCACCAGTGTCATTACAGAAAATATTTTTGAAAATCGATTTAAATATGCAGACGAGATGGCTCGTATGGGAGCGAATATAAAAGTAGAGGGCAATATGGCAATTATTACGGGTGTGGAACGTTACAGTGGTGCATCCGTTGTGGCACCGGATTTACGTGCCGGAGCGGCACTTGTAATAGGTGGTCTGGCAGCAGAAGGATTTACTGTTGTAGATGATATCAAGTACATTCAACGTGGATATGAGCGGTTTGAAGAAAAGCTGCAGGCACTTGGTGGAAAGATAGAGATTGTAGAAACAGAAAAAGACATTATGAAATTCAAACTGAAAGTTGGCTGATAAAAAAGAAGGATTCCGGTGAGAATCCTTCTTTTTTCTAGCGGTTTGCCGCACGATTAATTAATTTTATAATCTTATCAATGGAATTGGTCATCTGACTGGCTTCCATGGTTTTCTTATATTCATTTCTGTGTTCATATACATGGTTTACAGCCTCTAATAGGGATTCCTGTGTAAGATTTTCTTCGAATAGCACATAACTAAATCCTTGTTTCTGGAAGGATTCTGCATTCAAGATCTGGTCTCCCCGGCTGGCATTGGAGCCAAGTGGAATCAATACATTTGGTTTTGCCAATGCTTGTAATTCACAAATGGCATTGGCACCGGCTCTGGAAATCACAATATCAGCAAAAGCAAGCAAGGAGCTTAATTCTTTCTTGATATACTCGTATTGGACATAACCAGCTCGATTTTCATAAGATTCATCGATTTTATCCTTGCCACATAAATGAATAATCTGATACGTTTTTAACAGTTCATCCAGACAGCTTCGAACAGCTTCGTTTACCTTTACACTTCCGGTGCTGCCACCAACAACCAGGATGGTCGGTTTGTTAGCATCCAGTCCGGTGAATTGAACTGCTTCCACTGGATCGCCCTGGAATAATTCCTGACGAATTGGAGTACCGGTGAGAACCGCTTTTTCCTTTGGCAAATGTTCCATTGCCTCCGGAAAGTTACAACAAATCTTTGCAGCACAAGGGATGCAGATTTTATTTGCAAGCCCCGGACTCATATCTGATTCGTGAATAATAGCAGGAACTTTATGGTTCTTAGCAGCCATCACGACTGGTACAGATACAAAACCGCCTTTGCTGAAAACCACATCCGGTTTTAAGCTTTTAATCAGACGGGAAGCTTCTCCGTATCCTTTCACAACCCGAAAAGGATCTGTAAAATTCTTAACATCAAAATAGCGGCGAAGCTTACCGGATGAAATTCCGTGATAGGGAATTTTCAGGTCTTCGATCAGCTTCTTTTCAATACCGTTATAAGAACCAATGTAATGAATATCATAGCCCTCTTCCTGTAGTTTAGGAATCAATGCAATATTGGGTGTGACATGGCCGGCTGTGCCGCCACCGGTAAGGATAATACGCTTCATGGTTACCTCCTACTATTACTGAGAAATGGCTTGTTTTAATGCCTGAGCTAACTGATCCGGGCAGGAAGTTGGACGGAAACCACAGCGGATTCCTTCTGTACGCTTAATTACCTCATTAACATCCATTCCTTCTACTAATGCAGCTACACCTTGTGTATTGCCGTTGCAGCCCCCGGTAAATTTCAGGTTATATACTTTATTATCAATAATATCAAATGTGATTTGGGATGAGCAAACGCCCTGTGTTTTATATGTCATTGTGATTCCTCCTTATCATGTCCTTCTGACACACAAATTATAGCAATATCTCATTGGATTTGCAAATAAATTACATATGGGAATGAATAGCATCTATGACCTGCATAATTCCCCTTGTTGAAGCAATACACGTCTGTCCATCTGTCAGGGTCAGTGTCAGGGACTTGCGGTCAACATGTTCAATATAATGAATGTTAACAATGTATGCTTTATGACAACGGATAAAATTGTCTGATAAGTGAGTAAGGCAGTCCTGTAAAGTGCTGCTAAATTCCTTTACTCCCGTTGTAGTAACCACCAGTATCTTATGAGGAGTATCAGAAACAGTAATATAAAGAATAGAATTCTGATTAATATTAATGGTATTGCTTCCGGAACGGAACGCAATTTTAGGTACATATAATGCGGTGTCATTACGTCGAAGGGCTTCCTCTAGGCAGGAACGGATTCGCTCATTGATTTTCCAGCTTTCGTCTTTCAGGATATAGTCCATAGCTTCCACTTGATATTGAAACGTAAGCATAGCTAATTCGGAATGAGTTGTAATGAAGACAATAAATCCACGGGAATCCAGTTTCCTTATGGATTGTGCTAATTCAAAACCTGTCATATCCGAATTCAAATCAATGTCCAGAAGATAGAAGCCACCGGTAATGCCATTCTGTTGCTGGGATGCGTAGAGAGTCTCTAAAAGCTCTTCCGGATGAGTGACTGCAGCATACAGCTTTGCATCATATTCTTCCATCATGATTACATTATTAATTACCATGCTATAACGGTTTAATTGCACTGGGTTGTCTTCGCATATGTAGATAGGCAGCATGGGGTATAAGCATCTCCTTTTATTGATTGTAAATAGTTAAGCTTTGGGTGAATACATGATTCGAATAATTAGTTTCTCTCATAATGTTCTTATAGGGTTTGAGCGTACGATTGGCAAGGTGGATTCCCATACCACGGTTCTTGCCCTTTGTGGAATAGCTAAGAGTGCCTAATCGCCGGATATTTAACTGGAAATCCTTACAATCATTCTGAACAATGAAAATAACAGCATCCGTATTTTTAATAATGGCAATTCGCAAATTTCGTTGGGCAGTACCCTTGTCCATTTCCTGTAATGCTTCAATCGCATTGTCCAAATAAATCCCGATTACTCTGGCGATGTCAATGTACTTGGCAGCGATTTCTTCTATAGGAGAAATGATTTCCAAATCTACACATATTCCCAGTTCCAAAGCTTTAACACATTTATTATATAGTATACTTTTAATTTCCGGTATTTGCAATTGGCTTAATTGTCCAAGAACCTGAGAATTATCCTGAAAGGAAAGACTGGTTGGAAATATTTCAGTGGCATAGTATTCCTTTAGAGCATCCCAATCTTCATTTTCCATATAAAGCTGCATTGTGGTAAGAATATTGATGTAATCATGCTTAAAACCACGAATATTCTGGTAAAGCCCTTCTACTTCCTCTGTATATTTTTGCAAACTTTCATACTGCACATTTTGTGCCTGAAGCTTGGCATCCCGTTTCAGTATTAACATCAAAACAACAATAAAGGCTCCGGTAATGGAAAAGAAAATTAAAAACAAAATTGTATTTACTTTTACAACATCTTGAGAAAAACCAAGGGATTCTTCATAGGTGTAATTGTAAATGAAGAGCAAAGCACAAACAGCTAAATAAATCAGCATAAAGATAGAAAGGTTGGTAGGAAGTTGAACATGTTTCCCCACAAAATGATTATATAGCAGTCTAATCAGATAGGTGGAAAGGATAAATAAAACCATAAGAAAAATATTATAAGGAATATAATAATTTGTTCCTACTGATAATTCAGTAATTCCAAAGAAATATTCTAACACAGTTAAAGATATATAGCTTAAAACGATAGAAAATAAGTAGTGAAATAATGATAAGCAAACGGAAATTAAACTTCTTCTCGATATGAAATAGATAAAAATAAATATAAGAAATAGTTCAAAATATGGTGAAAGATTGGGTGTTAAAGTGCGTGAAAATAGAATAACAGTAGTAAGGAAAGGGATAGCAAACAAGCACTTCTTTGTATTGAGAAAATCAATTATAGGTCCAATTAGAACAATATATAAATCAATAATGCCAAATATTATATAAAAATAGTCGAAAAAAGTCATTTTATGTAGTAATCCTCCGCTAAAAAAGCATATAAGTACAAAAAATAATCGTTTGTGCCAAATGTGAAAAATACGAAAACTATTTGTTATAATTTTATCATATTGTTAGGGAGATTAAAAGAGAGTGAATAGTTTAACAGAGAAAATATCTAAAAAAATTGTACATTGGGTAATGTGTCATGAATCAGAAATATCAAAAGAACAAGAAGAGATATTAGTTTATGGATATGTATTATTTCTGGAAAGTTTCTATAAAACAATTATTATGCTTTTAATTGCAATTATTACGCATACGTTTTGGAAAACTCTAATTATCATAGGAAGTTTTGGATTATTAAGAAGTTTTGCGGGTGGAATTCATTGTCGAAGTGGAATTGGTTGTACATTTTGTATGGTAATAGTATGGATGATAGGTCTGCTTGTTTCATGGATAGAAATACCGATACCAGTATTATTAGTTATGATATGTGTTGTGTTAGTGACTATTTTTCTTTATGCACCCAAAAGTACCAAGAATAATCCGATACGAAGCAACAAAATAAAAAAACAAAAACATTTCGCTTCTATTGCTGTGGTGCTTACCGGACTTTCTGTAGGTCTTATTACAGGAGTCTATATGGGACAATTAAAAGTGTTGAATATGATATTGACTTCATTTCTTATTGAAGCCTTTAGCATATTATTACTTGTAGAAAAGGAGGGTGAGGAAAATGAAGAACAAAAGTCTGAAGGAATTGGTTGTTAAATTTGGCGAGCATATGGCATATGAGTCTGTTGGAAAAAGTTATCCTGCATATTTCTATGAGCCAAAAGTACCAGCTTCATTGAAAGAAAAAGTAAGTAAGGATTGTGAATAATAGTCCTTATGGGAGGCTTGCTAGTATCTGTAAATGAGAGGGTAAGGTGGAAAGTAAGAGCCGCAGTTTTGCGGCTCTTATTAAATAAGAAGAAAAAATTCAATAGTGCAAAATATCGCCTTTTTCTGCAGAATGAATTGATGGTGTACAGTGTCAGTTTGACGCATCCGGAAAATGGAAAAAATAGTCACATTCTATTGAAAAAAGGATAAAAATCAGCGTTCAGGACCGATTTTTCAACGTTTACGACGAAAACGTAGATTTATGGAAATTTATGGTATCATTATTGATGGTTGGAGTTTCATAACTAGGGGTAGAAATGATGACCAATATTACGCCGGTGTAATAGAGATGGGGAAGAAGGTGTGCACCTGTAGTACACCTTCTTTTTTGTGTTTCAAAAACTTCTACTATTTGTTATAATGTTTTTAAAATGGCTAGGAGGATATATAATATGCTTGGAATTATAGGCGCTATGGAAGAAGAGGTTGATAAGCTGAAGGCAAACATGGATCAGGTGAATGTGAAGAAAAAGGCATCCATGGAGTTTTATCAAGGAACGATTCAGGGAAAAGAAGTTGTAGTAGTACGTTCGGGAATTGGTAAGGTAAATGCAGGTATTTGTACGCAGATACTGGCAGACGATTATCATGTAGAAGGCATTGTTAATACTGGTATTGCCGGTTCCCTGCGAGCAGAAATAAATATTGGAGATATTGTTATTTCAACAGATGCTGTACAGCATGATATGGATGCGGTGGCATTTGGCTATCCGCTTGGTCAAATACCTCGGATGGATACATTGGCATTTCAGGCAGATAGTCGTTTGGCAGAGTTGGCAGAGCAGTGCTGTAGAAAGGTGATTCCGGAAATAGGAGTGTTTCGTGGAAGAGTTGCCAGTGGTGATGAATTTATTGCAAATAAGGAACGGAAGGATGCCATTCTAAAAGAATTTGATGCATACTGCTGTGAGATGGAGGGAGCAGCTATTGCACAGGCGGCATATTTAAATCAGATTCCTTTTGTGATTATTCGGGCCATTTCCGATAAGGCAGATGATAGTGCCAGTATGGATTATCCTGCATTTGAGGCAATGGCAATCGAAAACTCAGTAAAATTAATGATGGAAATGGTGGTGCAGGCATAATGGAAAAAATAGCAAGTTTTACAATTGATCATTTGAAATTATTACCGGGAGTATATGTATCCAGAAAGGATCATATCGGAACGGAAACAGTAACAACATTTGACATCCGAATGACCAGACCGAATTTTGAACCGGTTATGAATACGGCTGAGGTGCATACCATAGAACATTTGGCAGCAACGTTCTTACGAAATGATGCAGAATTTGGTGATCGAATTGTATATTTCGGACCAATGGGTTGCCGGACCGGTTTTTATCTGTTGCTGGCAGGGGATTTGGATTCTATGGATATCATTCCATTATTAACCCGTTTATATGAATTTATGGCAGATTTTCAGGGAGAGGTTCCGGGAGCAACCGCAAAGGATTGTGGAAATTATTTGGACATGAATCTGCCTATGGCAAAGTATCTGTCTAAGAAGTTTTTGGATGAGGTATTGTATTGTATTTCAGCAGAGCGGCTGGTATATCCGGAGTAGAGCATAGGAGATTTTCAGAATATGATACGTTTTTTTAATGGTAAGGTGCTTACCATGAATCAGGAAATGGAAATTCATAACGATTATGAAGTATGGGTCAATGAGGATAAGATTCAATATGTGGGTCCCAAAGTAACCTTTGAAGGGAATTTTAATCAGGAAATCAACTTAAGGGGTAACCTGCTAATGCCGGGTTTTAAGAATGCCCATACACATTCACCTATGACATTTCTGCGTTCTTACGCGGATGACCTTCCGTTGCAGGAGTGGCTCCACCAGCAGGTATTTCCAATGGAAGCAAAGTTGACTCCGGATATGATTTATGAGTTTACTCGCTTGGCAGTTTTGGAGTATTTGACCAGTGGTATTACCGCCAGCTTTGATATGTATGTAGAGCCGGAAGCAAATGCGAATGCAAATATTGATATGGGCTTTCGAACAGTGCTTTGTGGTACGATTAATGATTTTAAGGACACCATTCCCGAATTGGAAGGGTTCTATCAGAAATATAACCGGTATCATCCATTGGTTGGGTATCAGTTAGGATTTCATGCAGAATATACTACATCAGAGCCTTTGTTAAGGGCTGTGGCTGCACTGGCAAATCAATATAAAGCGCCGGTATATGCACATGTGTCAGAAACAGCAGATGAAGTAGAACAGTGCCGAAAGCGGTATGGAAAAAGTCCGGTAGAGTTCTTGGCAGATATGGGTATGTGGGACTATGGCGGTGGTGGATTTCACTGTGTTCATGTGTCGGAAGCGGACATGGATATTATAAAAGAAAAGGGAGTTTATGTAGTGACCAATCCGGCAAGTAATGCTAAACTGGCTAGTGGAATTGCACCGATTACAGCAATGCAGGAAAAGGGAATTCCGCTTGGAATTGGAACGGATGGACCGGCAAGTAATAATTGTCTGGATATGTTTCGGGAGATGTTCTTAGTGACAGCATTGGCAAAATTGCGGGAAGGTGATGCAGCAGCATGCCCGGCAGAATCAGTCCTTTCTATGGCAACTGTTGGTGGTGCAAGGGCAATGGGATTGGAAGATTGTGACTGTATTGCAAAAGGAAAACAGGCAGATTTAATTGTAATTGATTTGCATCAGCCGAATATGCAACCGGAACATAATATTATAAAAAATCTGGTTTATAGTGGTTCAAAGCAGAATGTAAAACTGACCATGATTGCCGGAAAGATTCTTTATCAAGATGGTCAGTTCTATGTTGGAATTGAACCAGAGAGAATTTATGAGAATTGTAAAAGACTGGTACAGCAATTATCATGTTAGATGAAAGCTGAACCTTCAGAGTGATGATTAAGGGAATATTCTGTCACTCTATGGATGCATTTGTCGACTTTCTTAAGTTGCATCTAAAATAAAATAAGTGCAATACTAGACAGGAACAGAACTGAGCGCAGCAGAACTGTTCCTGTTTGCGTGTAAAAGAGAAAACACGCATTATTTTATAAATAGATTTAGGGGGAAAGCATCATGCAGAAAATATGGATGTTATTAGAAAGTCAAAGTCTTTTTGTATATGTAATTGCCGGAGTATGTATTTGGGGAGTATTGAGTAAACTATTGGTACAGGGGAAACTTCATAGACTGTTGAAAGCATCAGAGAATATGGTAGCAACCACACAGCGTCAGTTACGGACCATACGCAATCATTATGAAAAGAATCTGAATATGGATTTGCAAGTCTATAATATACAGGCATTTGTGGACAAGTACCTGCTAAAACTGAAACTTTGCGGAATACCAATACGAAT
>CAMEWU010000096.1 GCA_945946715.1 uncultured Clostridium sp.
ATGCAAAAAGGATACCATCCTATATTTGAAACCTCCTGCCATGGGCAGGAGGTTTCAAATATAGGATGGTATCCTTTTCTTTTCTGTTATTCTAATCCTATTTTCTATATTGCCAGTTTTATTACCGGAATTTCTCAATTACTTCTTCATTTGCTTTCATTGCTTTCGTTTCCATCTCCTGACGTTCTGCCAGTAAACGTTCTTTAATCTCCGGATGCTGGTTAGCCATAATTTGAAGTGCAAGATACGCCGCATTTTTACTTCCATTGATTGCCACGGTAGCTACCGGAATTCCTGGTGGCATTTGAACAATGGAATACAATGCATCCATACCATCCAATACAGAACCGGAAAGTGGAATACCAATAACCGGAAGCACTGTCTGGGAAGCTACAACTCCCGGCAATGCCGCTGCCATACCGGCAGCTGTAATAATTACTTCTGTTCCATTGTTATTTGCTTCTTCTATAAATGCAGAAAGGCCGGCATGTGCCCGATGTGCAGACAAACATCTGACATCTACCTCTACACCATAGTTTTTTAAAATCTCGACTGCAGGCTCAACCTTCGGCAAGTCACTGGTAGAACCCATAATAACAGCTGTTCTCATAGTTTCACCCTTTCTTTACGTTTTTTTTATTTTATAGCATATAAACTCTTTTTTCAATCCTATTTCACAGTTTTCCCGGCACCTGAATATAATAACCACAAATCGGTCTCATAGGAGATATTATGCTTCACAAATCAAAACGGATTGCTGCCATCCTTAGCATTCTGACCTTACTTGCTTTCACAATGGGTGGCTGTACAAAAAAACAGGAGAACCTTACTACCGTTACCCTAAATGAAGTAGCACATTCTATTTTCTACGCTCCTCAATATGTTGCCATCGAACTGGGATATTTCGAAGAAGAAGGAATAGACCTGGAACTGGTAACCGGTTTTGGTGCTGATAAAACCATGAGTGCTTTGGTAGCAGGCGAAGCAGACATTGGTTTCATGGGTTCTGAGTCATCCATCTACCTTTATAATGAAGATGCAGAAGATTATGCGGTCAATTTTGCTCAATTGACTCAGCGTGCCGGTAATTTTCTGGTTGCCCGGGAAGCTACAGACAATTTCCAATGGTCAAACTTAAAAGGAAAAGAAATCATCGGAGGACGTCCAGGTGGAATGCCGGAAATGGTACTGGAATATATTCTTAAATTAAATAACATTAGTCCTAGCGAAGATGTCACCCTGGTACAAAATATAGACTTTGGAAATACTTCCGGTGCCTTTGCCGGAGGAACCGGTGATTACACAGTAGAATTTGAACCGTCTGCCACTGCATTAGAGCAGCAGGGAGCCGGTTATGTAGTTGCATCTTTGGGCGTTGATAGTGGTTATGTCCCATACACAGCCTATTGTGCAAAGCAAAGTTATATAGCAGAGCATCCTGAAATAATCCAGAGTTTTACAAATGCACTGCAAAAAGGAATGGATTATGTAAACTCTCATACACCAGCCGAAATTGCAGAAGTAATCGCTCCACAATTTGAAGAGACAGATGTGGAAACCATAACTATGATTGTAGAACGATACGCTTCTCAAGATACATGGAAAGATAATCTGATTTTTGAAGAGGATAGCTTCCTACTTCTGGAAAATATTCTGGATGAAGCAGGAGAACTAGAGTCTTTTGCCCCATATGAACAACTGGTTGATACCAGCTATGCAGAAAAAGCCTTAGAGTAATAAAAATGCCATGGACAGCACTTGCGATTGCTTCACAGTCTGTTCATGGCATCCTTATGATTTTTCCGGATTACATATTCATAGAATCCAACGGCTTATTCAATTCTTCTGTCCCATTCAGTACAAATCTTCCATCCTTCATAATCATGACTTCCTTTCCGTCGGCATGTATGGATACAATTGTACCAATTTCTTCATACGGAATGGTAATATCCGTGTGACAGTTAAAATACGCCCGGCTCTCATCCTTTTTCCGTAAAATAGAACATTCATTATCTTTCGCAACAATTTCCTTACCATCCGGATTAAATAATCGGTTTTCCTCACTATAACTATAGCAGGTATCTCCCACTGCGAAATGAGGTCCCATTTTTTCTACAATTAAAATTGGCAGCTTATATACAATATTATATCGATTTGCCATAACATAGGCAGTGGTATTTGTACCTATGGCAAATTCTCCAATTGGCAGTGTTTCCCGATTTAATAACAGATTTTCTTTTATAAACCGCACATTCTCCTCTTCTGTTTCAAAGTTTTTACAGGTATATGTTTCTATCATGCCATCTTGAAAATGAATTTCCAGGTCAATGAATTTTAAATCATTTAAGAATACCTCACTGACATTCAAGATTCCATTGGTGCCTGCTAACTTTGGAGATGTAAACACTTCACCAACAGGAATGTTAACATCCGCCAGACAGTTTTCAAAGTTAGTTTCTCTGTCCGGATGTTCCAATTCATGCATGCTTACTGTAATATCCGTCCGGTTCTTGCCGGTTCCTTTTACCCGAACTGCCACCGCCTGATTCAGTTCCTGAATCAACGTTTCCTGAATTCTCCGATACACCTTCTTATCTAACGTATTCACTTTCACCGTTTCCCGGAACACAGCTTCAAAATCTGCTCCAATTTCCGGAGATGGGTAAGCAATAATTGTAAAACTGTATTCTTCCCGCTTTACATAACGATTTACAATCTGACTTGACTGTCGGGTGTACTCTACCGATAGTTCCTGCTGCTTTTTACTAAATGTCACACATTCTGATTTTTGTATAGGTTCAAATGGTGTTTCTCCAAAGGTTTCAATTACAGCCGGACCAGCATAATATTCTGTAAATCTCTCATTGGCTTCATATGCTTTGGCTAACACCTCCAGTTTACGTTCCATGAGATTTCGATCCAGATACAATGCTTCATCCATCCGATGGTCATACTCATACTGACGATTTGGAGAAGTAGCTGTTACTCCACTTCTTCGATTTTGTTTTCGATTCAGGCAACTAACTGCCGGACGGTAAATAATAGGTTCCAGTCCCAACTGGCGAAACTGTTGAATAGCAGCCCGAATAATCCGTTCCTGTCCGATTGCATAATGTAAATTTACATACTTCTTTTTGCTTAAATCAATTCCTGCAATTTCAAAACCTTCCCGATACCCATCTGTATAGGTAAATGCCAATTCCCGGATTTCTTTCTCAGAAAGGGTGTTTAAGAATTCAGCGGTCTTTAATTCATATTCCGATATATATTCACCATATCCATAAAGATATCGTAAATCCTGTAAATCTGCCTGTTCCACAAGATCAGTACAGAAACTGAGTTCCGGATTAAACTGTTCCCGAATCCGGTATGGAATCAGAACATCGCTGTAATCATAATAAAAGTAATAAATCGCTTTTTTTACACATTCCGGCTTTCGGCTCTCATCATCTTCAAAGAGATTGTAAATTTCAATAAACAGTTCCAAAAAACAAACCAGTTCCTGATATCGGCATTCTCTAAGATAAATTCCGATTCCAATCAGCTCAGAACACAAAAAACTCAGCATCCTGCCAAACTCATTGCCTAACTGTTCTACCGCATATGCCGGATTTGCAAAACTGGTTTCATATTGATCCGGAAGAATCATTCCGTATATCTGCCGGTTCATATGCTCTAGTTCTTCTATCTGAAACTCTCGATAATCCAGTGCCTCCTGAGATTTTAACAGAACTATATAATCTGCAATCCTGTGAAAATAGGTACGGAATGGTTCCGGTACACTTTCTTCTTTACTAATATCAGCAATACGATCCCATGCTAAAGAAAGGCGCTCACTGACTGCTATATACTCTTCCTTAAATAAATCCTGATATTTCATATTTCATTTCCTTTACTTTCGTTATTAAGCAAATAATCCCAAAATTATAATAATAATATTGACAAGCAACAGAATAATATTCAAAAGAGTACCTGCCCGCTTAAACAAATCCATACTCTCTTCATCTTTCCAGCTAATCACAGCAAATACAAATCCTACAATAGCAAGAAAAAATGCAGAAATCCCCATAAATCCTGCAATTCCTCCTGCTGCCCCCTTAGCCTTTATGGTTAAAATTAATTCTCCAATAATCAGAAGTGCAGAAACGCAACCTAACCCGCATGCCACCATACCATCAACAGAGTGTCGGATATCCTGAAACTTATATGGTCTATGATTTCTTTTCGGCATTTTCATACCTCCTTCTATCAATGGCTCTAAGGATACGGTAGCATAGATAGCCAATCGCGCCACCACAAGTATTAAGAATCAGGTCATCAACATCAAATACCCCTACCCGGGTTACCAACTGAATCAGTTCAATTCCCAGACTGAATAAAAATGTATATAAAACCGCAACAAAAAAACCGGTCTTCTGATTTCGAACCCATCGAATCAGTGCTCCAAAAGGGATAAAAGCCGCTACATTGCCTACCAGATTAATCACAACATCCGTATAATGAATACTCCCACCATTGAACGCACTATGCACAAATCGCTTTATCTCCAAAAAGGGAACCAGATTATATCGGTAATCTGCATATCCATCTGCTCTTCCATATATATCACTCAACAGTAAAAAATACACAATTGCTATCACATATAAAATAAATAGAATGAGACAGATTGTGCGAAATCGTTTTCTACTATTCATACTCATTTCTCGCTTTCTTCGCACAAAAGGGAAGCATACAGCTTCCCTATATCATTGCATTTCATTCTTAAAATGTAAGTCCTGATTTAGACTTGATTAACTTTGCTCCATTTACAATCATCAATACACCGATTGCGATTCCGGAACATATTGCAACAATACCCAGAACCAGACTCCAGATTCCTGTATTGGACATGATCTTATATGTGTTTTCTTCCATATGATTCCCCTCCTATTTTACACCGTACTGTTCATAATATGCATCTATCGCTGCTTTCAATGCATCATCAATAATAACCTTTCCTTTATATGGCTTGTTGTATAAATGCTCTACCACCTCTGCCATCGTTACAATCGCTGTGGTCTTCATGCCATATGTTTCCTCAATTTCAGTTAATGCACTTTTCGTACCCTGTCCACGTTCCATACGATCCACAGATACTACCAAACCAATTACATCTACATTTCCCTGTGCCTTCAAAATCGGAAGGGTTTCCTGAATAGAAGTTCCGGCTGTCGTAACATCTTCAATGATTACAACCTTATCTCCATCCTGAATCGGACTTCCTAACAGAATTCCTTTATCACCATGATCCTTTACTTCCTTACGATTGGAACAGTATTTAATCTCTTTTCCATAGCGTTCATCAATGGCCATAGTAGTCGCAACACTTAATGGTATACCTTTATATGCCGGTCCAAATAACACATCAAAATCAAAACCGTAAGTACTCTGAATTGCCTCAGCATAATAACCGCCTAATCTGCGAAGCTGAGAACCGGTACGATAAAACCCTGTATTTACAAAAAATGGTGTCTTTCTACCACTTTTGGTTACAAAATCACCAAATTTTAATACATTACAATCAATCATAAATTCAATAAACTCTTCTTTATAGCGTTCCATGTCCGAACCAAGCCTCCTGTATACGAATTTCTACTTTACATTACCATAAAAAAAGGGGGTTTTCAATTCATTTTCCTTACTAATTTCTGTCTTTCTTATAATTTATCTCCCAAAAAAACACCAGCTGCAAAAATTAATCGTTCCCTGTTTTCTTTGCAGGCTTCTTCATACACCATCTGCTGCTTTATTTTTTCATGTCTCAGGTCTCTGATTTCTTCTTTGGATGCTTCATGTCCGCAAAATGGACATACTTCAACTTCATTCCCAATTAATTCATTACAATTTACGCAATTTTTCATAAAGCATCTCCTCCCTTAAAATATCCTTAATTTTATCATACTATTTCCTTCATCACAATAAAATGATTTGGCAGCTTTGTTCTACGACTCCTTTTAGCCACATTGATTTGCCCCATAAACTTGCTTAATGGACAATTTACTTATTACGTCATTCTCTTGTAATCGTATAATTATTCTTCTACATATGCCATAACGTCTTTAAAAATAGCACGATAGCCTTCTGGCTTGATATGCATACCCTCGATGGTGTATTCAGACTTTAAGCAACCTTGTTCATTCATAAGAGGGGCATTAACATTAATATATCTCTGTCCATGTTTGGTAGCAAGCTTTTCTACCATTTCATTTGCCTTATTAATCTTTTCATTGGTGCGAATTAATAGACAGGGTTTCATTTCTTCTGTAGCAGCATCATAATTAACCGGGTAATACGCCATCATATAAATGATGACACCCAGAAGTTGTTCCTCTATCTGCGTAATAATCTGGTCGTAATTGGACATGACCGTTTCTAGTTAAGAAATAGAGCGTAGACATCTACGCCCATATTCATTGCAGTTATATTATATTTTTCTTCTACAAGTTGGAATCTGTCAATTCTGTATAAGCTTATATCCGCTTATGTTATCTCCGGTAATCGTAAAAGAGTAAGACTCACCAAAATGCGCTTCAAATGAAACTGGCTCCAAAGTTTTTGTAAGGTTCTCAGGATATATGTTTTCATAATTGGGATCTACATATTCTGTGATTATTCTGAATTGTATGGACATCTCTACTATATCAGCAGAACATTGCAAGTCTTCCTTATTCCAAACATGAATCAGTTGATCATCATGCTTTATCAACGATTTATCCGCGTTAGATATACCTCCACTTTGTTCGGATTCATTTGCGCTATAATCAAACACCAATAAGCCAATATCTTCTTTCGTGTCCAATTGTATATACAATGCAATTTCATCATCACCGACTGCAAATTCCTTGGGACTGGCTCCTTTGAAAAATAGGAACGCTGCTATTAACGCAATAATTGCAACAATAACGATTCCAATGCGAACTGCTTTCTTCATATAACTTCTCCTAACTTCAAATTCAACACTCGTTCAATATCTGATACGAATTAGCCATATTTTTATCCCTCTAAATTCCGATTTAATGAGCGGTGCCATTCGCATTCCGCTACGCTCCATTCTCAAACATTTATATCAGTCTTCACTGTAACGATTTTGCAATTTCATACGCTTTCACTGAAAATCTTTCTATTCGTTCGTTTCTATTGTTATCATTTCCATACCCTCTGGTCATCTGATCAAATACGTAAACTTCGCATTCCTTCGCCCTGTTTCTGATTCTGTCTCCGACCATAATTGTCTTCATTGCCTCTAATTGTTCTTTTCTTATTTCATCATTCAAAGAGCCACCCATTGTGATTAGAAAAAGTGCTTTATCAAGAACTTTCATCTTTGGAGAATCTCCGTAAGCAAATCCGTATGTCCACACTCTTTGAAACCAGCCTTCCAGCATTGCGGGTGATGCTGTCCAAAAATCAGGATAAATAAATACAATTGCATCGGATGCATTAATTCTCTCTTGTTCCCTTATAACATCCGGCGAAACATTCATATCCAATCTGTAAAACCCTTCCCTCATATATTCACTTTCACTCATAACGGGGTTAAAGCCTTCTTTATACAAGTCGGATATGACATAGGTATGTCCGGCATCCTCCAAACCTTTAACGAAAGAATTCTTAATGCTATTGGTGAAACTATTTTCACAAGGATGACAATATACTACTAAAACATTCAACATGTTTATTCCTCCATACGCAAAAATTTTTTCATCCCCTACAGCCTGGAATTTTTATGGTTCTTTACATAGGGGAAATAGGAATTTTTTCAGACTTGAGACTACTATTTTTTTCTTACAATATACACGCCATAAATTCCAAGTAAAATGTAAGATACAAGACAAGCTACCAATGCTATTGTTGGGTACTGATTACTTGTTGAAAAACAAAATGGAATACCACATAGATTTATAATTAAATGTAGTATGATTGGAACCCACAGGTTTTTACTCATAACATAAACTGCCCCAAAATAAACACCAAGTGCAGTTGCCCAAACAGCTTTAGCCACTATTGTTACAATTGGCTGTCCCAAAGCTCCAAAAATATGTCCTAATCCAAATAATACAGAAGCAATTAAAATTGCATAAAGTGTTGCGTTCTTTCTCTCTCCAAACCACTTTTCAATAATATTCTGTAATAAACCTCTTAAATACAGTTCTTCCATAATACCAACGCCAATGTAATACACAATACCTTCAACAATAACTCTCCATATCGTTGGTTTATTATCGAATGGTGTCAATCCGATACAGAAAGCAATTGTTACTATGATGGTCGCAATCACCGCAGGAAATCCATATTTTCTTAAACCGGTTAATATTCCTTTAAACTGTAAACCAAACCACCACTCTTTAATAAAAATCTTTTTGCACAACCAACAAATTATAAAAGCCAATACAAAATTCAACATCAACGTAATGCAAATTGGATTGATATCCTTAATTTTTATATTACAAAACAACGCTGCTGGCAAAGCGGACATTTCCATAAATGTCATTATAAGAGTTAATATGACTACCACTACTATTTCACTTTTATTTTTCATTTCCTTATCCTCAACTTACAATTTATACATCTCACAACATGTATTCCTACATCAATATGATACATTATTTTAATAACTAGGACAACAACTTAATGCACGACATATACACTTGTTAACATTAAAGAGAGAATGGGCCTCGACATCTCCTATTAGCTTCTTGGTGTAAGCGGTTCCCGCTTACTGGCACACGCCTTTCGGTGTGTCCAATTTTCGATTGGTCTTGGGCAATACGCACTTCGTGCGTAACGGGTGGTGCACTGAAGTGCACGTGGGTCGTAAGGAATCTTCCCACTTCGTGGGCCCCTCCTTGCGACAAGTTTCGCACTATAAAAAAAGAACAGCAT
>CAMEWU010000097.1 GCA_945946715.1 uncultured Clostridium sp.
TTCAAGCGAATCAATGATACTTACGGACATTTAGTAGGTGACGAGGTAATCAAATCCATTGCACATATTGCTGCAAACCATATCGAGGCATCTGGTCTGGGATTTATTTGCCGATATGGCGGTGAGGAATTTGTACTTGCTTTGCCGAATATGGGTGTAGATGAAGCATTACCAATCATACAGAAGCTCCATGAAGATATTGCTACTACAACAGTTGAAGCATATGGTCAAAGAGTCTCAATGAATGTCAGTATTGGTGTATCATCTTATCCGCAACTTTGTAATGATGTAAATCAACTAATAAAGCGGGCAGACTGGTCCATGTATTATGCAAAAGAGCATGGACGCGGACAAATTAAAGTTGACGGACCGGACATCAAAGAATCATAATTGTATTCAGAAAAAGACAATTTTTTCTGGATTGTGTGTTGTATACAATTTATGAAATTGTTATAATAAATTGATAATTTTGAAAGGAGAATTGGGAAGTGGGGTTCATTGACAGGATTAAAGAACGGGCAAAACAGCAAAAAATGACAATTGTTCTGCCTGAAACAAGTGACAGAAGAACAGTAATAGCAGCACATAAAGTGTTGGAAGAGGATATTGCAAATATTATTTTAATTGGTAACAAAAAAGAAATTTTAAATACAGCGGAAGGTCTTAATTTAAGTAAAGCAACATTTGTAGACCCTAAAACCTGTGAAAAATTGGAAGAATATTCAGCTTTATTAGCAGAAATACGTAAGAATAAAGGTATGACTGTGGATGAGGCACGAGAGATTTTGCTTACCAATCCGTTATTTATGGGATGCATCATGGTAAAGGCCGGTGATGCAGATGGAATGGTAGCCGGTGCAATTAATTCTTCGGCAAATGTTTTAAGAGCAGCTTTACAGACTTTGAAAACCGCACCAAATATTAAGCTGGTATCTGCGTTTTTCCTGGTTGTAGTTCCAAACTGCGATATGGGGGCGGATGGAACTTTTATTTTTGCAGATGCAGGCTTAAACCAGTCACCAAATGCAGAAGAGATCGCTTATATAGCAGAAAGTTCAGCACAGTCTTTCCGTTTATTGGTGGAAAAAGAACCAATCGTCGCCATGCTTTCTCATTCGACAAAGGGAAGTGCAAAACATCCGGATGTAGATAAAATGGTAGAAGCCACCAGACTTGCAAAGGAATTGGATCCACAATTAAAGGTTGATGGTGAATTACAGTCTGATGCAGCTATTGTTCCGGAAATTGCAAAGTCAAAAGCACCGGATAGTGATGTTGCCGGAAAAGCAAATGTTTTAGTATTTCCGGATTTAGATGCCGGTAATATTGGATATAAATTAGTTCAGCGTCTGGCCAAGGCAGAAGCTTATGGACCTATTACTCAGGGAATTGCAAAACCGGTAAATGATTTATCCAGAGGTTGCTGTGCTGATGATATCGTGGGTGTTATTGCAATTACAGCTGTGCAGGCACAGGCACAACAAAAATAATTGGAGGATAAGATATGAATGTTTTAGTTATTAATTGCGGCAGTTCCTCACTGAAATATCAATTAATCGATTCTATATCAGAACAGGTACTAGCCAAGGGTTTGTGTGAAAGAATCAAGATTGATGGCAGATTAAAGCATTCTCCAGCCGGAAAGGCTACGGTTGAGATGGATTCACCAATGCCTGACCATACTGCAGCCGTTGAATTAGTATTAAAGATGCTAACTGACCCTGAACATGGTGTCATAGCTTCTCTGGATGAAATTGGTGCAGTGGGACATCGAATCGTACATGGTGGTGAAAAATTTGCTTCTTCTACAGTGATTACAGATGAAGTAATTGTAGCGATTACCGAATGTAATGATTTAGCTCCTTTGCATAATCCTGCTAATTTAATTGGTATTGAATCATGTAAGAAATTAATGCCAAATGTTCCAATGGTGGCTGTGTTCGATACTGCTTTTCATCAGACAATGCCTGAAAAAGCTTATCTATACGGCATTCCATATGAATATTATGAGAAATATAAAATCCGTAAGTATGGATTTCATGGAACCAGCCATAGTTTCGTTTCTAAACGCATGGCTGAGTTACTTGGCAAAAAGCCAGAGGATTTAAAAACAATTGTATGTCATTTAGGTAATGGTGCCAGTATCTGCGCAGTAAAACATGGTAAATCTGTGGATACCAGCATGGGGCTTACCCCATTGGATGGTCTTGTAATGGGAACCAGGAGTGGTGCCATTGATCCGGCAGTAATTGAGTTTATTGCACAGAAAGGTCATAAAACCATAACCGAAGTTATAAATGTATTAAACAAAGAATCCGGTGTTGCCGGTGTTTCTGGTGTTTCCAGTGATTTTAGAGATTTAGATAATGCCATTGCGGCAGGTAATGAACGTGCAAAAATTGCAATGGATGTATTCTGTTATCGGGTAGCCCAGTATATTGGTTCTTATACTGCATCCATGAACGGAGTTGATGCTATTGCTTTTACTGCCGGTGTAGGTGAGAATAATGCAACTGCACGTGCAGGAATATTTGAATATCTTGGTTATCTTGGAATCAAGCTGGATACAGAAAAGAATAAGCTTCGTGGAGAAGAGGTGCAGATTTCAACTGCAGACTCGAAAGTACCGGTATGGATTGTGCCAACCAATGAAGAATTGGCAATCGCAAGAGAAACGGTTGCGTTAGTCGGAAAGTAACATTAGTTGGAAATTTTATGTTGACAAACGATATTCAACTAGGTATAATTGACAAGGTGTGACAAAGCAAGTAGCTTTTGACACAAGAGAATATGACATTCATTTATGATTGATTCATAGATCAGTTCGGATTAAGGAGGTGTACACTATGTCAATTTGTCCAAAGAATAAATCTTCAAAAGCAAGAAGAGACAAGCGTAGAGCAAACTGGAAGATGAGCGCTCCTACATTAGTTAAATGTCCAAAGTGTGGCGAGTTAATGATGCCACATAGAGTATGTAAGGCTTGTGGTTCTTACAACAAGAAAGAAATTATCGCAGTTGATTAATCTTTAAAAACTAGGGTTTTCCAAATTGGAAAACCCTTTTTTCTTTTGTATCCCTTTACTTTCCAGTCAAGATTTAGTATTATTATAAAGGATTTTTATGTCTTTATGAAAGAAAGACATAAATGTGATGTATGAAAATCAGGAGGAAAACGATAAACATGGAAGATAACCGTATTAAAATAGTAATTGATGCTATGGGAGGAGATAATTCCCCTTGGGCTATGGTAGAGGGTGCTGTTTTGGCTACCAAAGAACATGCAGATGTATTTTTATATATTGTAGGACCAAAGGATCAGATAGAGGATGAGCTTGCAAAATATGAGTATAACAAGGATCAAATCGAAATTGTTGATGCACCGGATGTAATTACTTGTCATGATCAGCCGGTTGAAGCAGTCCGTACAAAAAAGCAATCTTCATTAATAGTAGGATTAAATTTAGTGAAAGAAGGGAAGGCAGAAGGATTGATTTCTGCCGGAAGTACCGGAGCCGTCCTGGTGGGTGGACGAATGATTGTTGGACGTATTAAAGGCATACGACGTTCTCCACTGGCTCCATTAATTCCAAGAGAGGGAGGCGTATCCATTTTAATTGATTGTGGTGCCAACATGGATTCCCGTCCCGCCGATTTAGTACAGTTTGCACAAATGGGCTCCATATATATGAAACACATTGTAGGGATTGAAAACCCACGGGTTGCTATTGTAAACGTTGGAGCAGAAGAAGAAAAAGGTAATGCACTTGTTAAGGAGACATTTCCACTGTTAAAGGCATGTCCAAACATTAACTTTATCGGAAGTATTGAAGCAAGAGATATTCCTGCCGGATATGCAGATGTTATTGTCTGCGATGCATTTGTTGGAAATGTAATTTTGAAGTTATATGAGGGAACCGCTTCCTTCTTAATGAAACAGATTAAAGGTGCCATGACTTCTTCTCCAATCAGTACTGTTGGTGCAGCTTTAGTAAAGCCGAAATTAAAGGAAGCAGTGAAGGAATTTGATTCCTCTAACTATGGCGGTGCACCTTTGCTTGGTATTAATGGTCTGGTTGCCAAAGTACATGGTAGTTCCAAGGCAAGTGAAGTAAAGAATGCGGTAACCCAGTGTATGGATTTCAGCAAACAGCACATTAAGGACTTAATAATCGAAAATATCACTGTATCTGATGAATCATAGTTTGATTCGGTGTGAGGTGTATTATGGCAGTGGATTTTACGAAAGTTATGGATATAATTGAATATCAGTTTCAAAATCCGGAATTGTTAAAGCAGGCATTTACACATAGTTCTTATGCAAATGAACGAAAAATTAACCGGATACAGAATTATGAACGTCTGGAGTTTTTAGGGGATGCTGTGTTGGAAATGATTACCAGCTATACTTTGCTGAATAAATTTCCTGAAAAACAAGAAGGTGAGTTATCAAAACTTCGTTCTTCTCTTGTATGTGAATATTGCCTGGCACAATGTGCCAGAGATTTGCATTATCCGGACTATGTTCTGTTAAGCAGAGGAGAACGTCTATCCGGTGGTGCCAACCGGGATTCTCTGCTTTGTGACTTATTTGAATCTGTTCTGGGAGCTATTTATCTGGATGGCGGTTTAGAGCCGGCAACTGCTTATGTAGAAAAATTTCTTCTTTCTGACATTGATAATAAGCATTTATTCTACGATGCTAAAACGAACTTGCAGGAGCTGGTTCAGAAGTATGAACTTGGAGAAATAGACTATATACTTCTGGATGAACAGGGACCGGACCATAATAAGCACTTTTATGTAGCAGTAGACATTGGGAAAGTACGGTATGGTACCGGTGATGGGCAAAGTCGCAAGAATGCAGAACAAAAAGCAGCTTATGCTGCAATCCTTGCCTTAAATAACAAAGAAAGGTTAAAGTAATGTATTTAAAAAGTATCGAAGTCTATGGCTTCAAATCCTTCGCAAATAAAATAATATTTAAGTTTGAAAACGGAATTACCGGCATTGTAGGACCAAATGGAAGTGGTAAAAGTAACGTAGCCGATGCGGTACGATGGGTTCTTGGTGAACAAAGTGCTAAACAGCTACGTGGAGCTAAGATGGAAGATGTTATCTTTGCCGGAACCGAGCTTCGGAAACCACATGGTTCTGCATATGTTGCTATAACATTGGATAACAGCGACCATGTACTTCCTATTGATTATGAAGAAGTAACCGTTGCCCGTCGAGTATATCGTTCCGGTGAAAGTGAATACTTAATTAATGGTACACCTTGTCGATTAAAAGATATTAATAATATGTTTTTTGACACTGGTATTGGTAAAGAAGGATATTCTATCATCGGTCAGGGACAGGTTGAAAAAATCTTAAGTGGCAAACCGGAAGAACGCCGGGAATTATTCGATGAAGCCGCTGGTATTGTGAAATATAAGAAGAATAAAGCAGCTACAGAAAAAGCTTTGGAATCTGAACGTCAAAATCTCTATCGTGTCAATGACATTTTATCCGAATTGGAAAAACAGGTAGGACCATTAGAGAAGCAGGCTGAGGTAGCAAAAAAATATCTCTTATACAAGGAAGAGATGAAAAAACTGGATGTGAATGTTTTCCTGTTAGACAGTGAACGGATTCGTGTGGCAAAAGAAGAAAATCAGGAAAAATTGAACATAGTAAATAATCGTACTTCGGAATTAAATGGTACATATGAAGCAATCAAAACCGAATATGACCGTTTAGAAACAGAATTAGAAACCTATAACCAGAAAATTGATACCGGAAAGTCACAAGTGACAGAATTAAAACTGGCAGTGGAACGGGCAGAAGGTGAAGTAAAGGTATTGAACCAGAAAATTGATAGTGTTCGGTTATCAGACGCCCATATCAGCGAACAGATTCGGCGTGTGCAGGATTCCCTCTTAAAGCAGACAGAGGAAATGCGAGGCTATCAGGAGAAAAAGGCAGTTTTAGATGAACGCCTGGATACCGCAGATGATGTAGTGGAAGAAGCAAAGGCCCATTCCCAGGAAATGCAGGATGAAATTGCCCGTTTAGAAGAAAATATTGAGAAAAATAAGGCAGATATCATTGAGTTAATGAATGAGAATTCCAGTATGAAAGGAAAAGTAGCCCGATATGATGCCTTATTGGAAAATATCAGCTATCGAAAGACACAGATTAATCAGCGATATGTCCAATTCAAGAGTGATGAAATGGCAGATAAAGAGCAATATGAGGCTCTTCAGAAGGAATTACAGGAACTGGATTCTCAGGTTCAGAATCGTCAGGAGGCTTTGAATGTCTGTGACAAGAATTTAGATGAAAATACGGCTGCTACTCATGAGAACCGAGACACATTGGCAAGGTTAAGGAATGAATATACAACCGCAAAGGCAAAGGCAGAATCCCTTCGAAATATTACGGAACGCTATGATGGTTATGGTAACAGTATCCGCCGAGTTATGGAACAGAAGAACCATACCAAAGGAATTATTGGTGTTGTAGCAGATATTATTTCCGTACAGCAAAAGTATGAGATTGCTGTAGAAACTGCATTAGGTGGCAGCATTCAGAATATAGTAACTTCTGATGAAGCAACAGCCAAAAAGTTAATTCAATATTTGAAACAGAATAAGTATGGTCGTGCTACATTTTTACCATTGACCAGCATCATCTCAAGTAGTGGTTTCAATAAACAGGAAGCCTTACAGGAACCGGGTGCAATCGGTCTGGCAAGCTCTTTGGTTAAGATACAGCCGGAATATCAGGCGGTTGCTGAGCATTTGTTAGGACGTATTCTAGTAGTAGACCACATTGATCATGCTCTTGCTATTGCAAAAAAATATAAATATTCCATTCGAATTGTAACCCTCGAAGGAGAATTACTGACTCCTGGTGGTGCTTTAACCGGTGGTGCTTATAAGAACGCCAGCAATTTATTAGGCCGAAAACGGGAATTGGATGAATTGAATCAGGTGGTAGAGGAACACAGCCGCAAGATTTTAGAAGCTGAAAAGCTGGAGCAGGAGCTTCGAAACCGTCGGGATACCTTGAAGGAGGAAAAGGAAACTTTATCCTCGAAACTACAGGAATTGTACTTACAGAAGAATACCAATCATTTGAATCTGGAACAGGTGAACAGCCGATTATCTGAGCATGCTACAATATTTGCATCCTTACAGAATGAAAGTAAGGAATTGGATGCACAGATTGAAGAAATCAATCAGAATAAGAATCAGCTTTTCGAAGGTAACAAGTTCCAAGAGCAGGCGAAAAAGGATTGTGAAGCCCGTATCGCCAAGTATGAAGAACAGATTGTTGAACAAAAGGAATTGTTAGAGGCTGCCAATGCCAAGGTGTCCGAGTTGCTGTTAGAGTTTAATACCATAAAACAACAGGATGATTTCTTTATTGAGAACATTCACCGTATCCGGGTAGAAAATGATAAGTTAAAGGCTGAATTAGAGGAATATAATCGTCGTACCCATGGTGCTGCCGATGAAATCATGGAGATTAACGAGCAGATTAATGGTATTCAAAAGGAGATGAATCAGCGAAAAGCACAGATTCAGACCATGGAAGAACAATTATCTGCAGATACAGCGAAGAAAGAAGAAATGATGACCTCTCACAAAGAGTTCTTTAACCAGAGAGAAAGTCTTCGGGAAGAACTTGCCAGTCTGGATAAAGAAGGATACCGTCTGAATGCACAATTAGAAAAAATCAATGAACAGTCAGATTCTTTGAATAACTATATGTGGGAAGAATATGAACTGACCTATAATCGGGCATTAGAGCTTCGCAATGAGGAATTTACAGATTTAACAATGCTGCGTCGGGAATTAGTGGCAGTAAAAACCAAGATAAAGTCCTTAGGTGATGTAAATGTGAACGCAATTGAGGACTATAAGAACGTTTCAGAACGGTATGAATTCTTAAAGACCCAGCATGATGATATTGTGAAAGCAGAAGAGAATCTGAAACGGATTATTGCCGAACTGGATACCGCAATGAGAGAGCAGTTCAGTGAGAAATTTGCTGAAATTCGTGTTATGTTTGATAAAGTATTCAAGGAGTTATTTGGTGGCGGTAAAGCCAATCTGGAATTAGTAGATGACGAAGATATTCTGGAAGCAGGTATTAAGATTATTGCACAGCCACCTGGAAAGAAATTACAGAATATGATGCAGTTATCTGGTGGAGAGAAATCCTTAACTGCAATTGCATTGTTATTCGCAATCCAGAACTTAAAGCCGTCTCCATTCTGTCTGTTAGACGAGATTGAGGCTGCTTTGGACGATTCGAATGTAAACCGTTTTGCAAAATACTTACATAAGCTGACCAAGGATACCCAGTTTATTGTTATTACTCATAGGAAGGGTACTATGGAGGCTGCTGATGTGCTGTATGGTATTACCATGCAGGAAAAGGGCGTGTCAACGTTGGTGTCAGTTAACCTGATTGAGAATGAGTTGGATAAATAAATTATGGTTTAACGCACCAGTATACCATTCGGCTTCGAATCTATATGCTTAATGCAGACCCGCAAAACGCACTTCGTGCTCAGGGGTAGTGCACTGATGTGCACGCAGGTCGTAAGGAATCCTCCCACTT
>CAMEWU010000098.1 GCA_945946715.1 uncultured Clostridium sp.
AAATAATTCTGCATCATCCTCTAACAATTCTGCCGGGATTCTTAAGTTCTCAATTAACATATCCTTAATCTTTGCTGCAACTTCTGTTCTTTCCATTTTCTTTTCTTCCTTTCTCATTAAAAAAATTTATATAAAGCTTACGCTTTTCATCAAGCACAATGTGCTTAATATCTTAATTATTTCTTTTCTCTGCCCATAACTGCTGTTTCATTTCACTGATACGAGTTCTGGCTTCTGCTGCCACCTGCTTTGCATAGATGGATTTTCGAATTTCTTTTGGACACTCTAACTGATATGCGTCCCCTATCAGAATTCTCTTTCGTTCTCCGAAAAATGCGTGATACTCTCCAATATGGGCACATTCTACGACTTTTGCTCCGGTTTTCTCAGCCAGAACTGCAAATCCAGGCTGAAATTCATTCATTTCACTCTTTGATGTTTTTCCCTCAGGAAAAATCAGAATCGAATTGCCTGCTTCTACCAGTTTTCTACAGGCATCATACCAACTGGTATCCATTCCTTCCCGATCAACCGGCACACTACCATATGTTTTTAAGAACACGCCAAACTGCTTTTTATCATACCAGTCCTTTGCAATCAAAAAGTATGGTTTCTTTTTATGTAGCACCGATGCAATAAGTGCGCCATCATTATGGCTCATGTGATTACAGATAAATATAATTGGTTCCTTGCTGTTCATCACTTCCGGATTCATATACGTAATCTTTGGACGAAATGCAATATACATCCCTGCCTGTATTAGTTTTCGTAAAATACCTTGTGCAACAGTTCCCATAACTTCCTCCGCATTAACGTAGTTTTTAAAACTACCACATATCAATATACAGATTTTTGTAGAAAAATGAAAGCAACAAAATAAGCCCAATGTACAAAAACCATACACCGAGCTTAAAATGTACTAAAAACAGCAGACACTTAATTGCATCTGCTGTTCATTCCTGTATATTGTTCTGTTTTATTGACAACCAAAGTCCCTGATGAAACACACGACGGGCCCGTTCTACTTCTTTCTGAATGGAATACTTCATTCCTCCATCCACCCATTCAACTATCATACCCTGAATAATGTATTTATAGATATTCAATATCGTTTTCTTATCTGCCTCAGAAATAGATAAATTCTTGGTTTCCCGCTCCAACCAGTACCGTATCAATATTTCCACTGCACTACGAACATATCCGTAGATTTCATCCTTTTTCGCCGATGCAAACAAATGCTGTGCAAGCCTTGGGTTCTCATCCAAAAAAGCAAACACATCTGCTGTAGCATCCATTATGTCCACTCCTGCCTCAACCTCTTGCATAATTCTGCGGATTTCCCGCTCTAATATATCTGCGATAATATTGTAGGTATCTTCATAGTAATAATAGAATGTATTCCGAGTCAAGCCACATTCCTCAACAATATCTTTTACCATCACCTTTTCAAAATACCGTTCTTTTAAGAGCTTCAGGAACGCTGTTTCGATTGCATTTTTTGTAATCTGCTGTTTCACCTGTGATTCACTGCTCCTGTTCCTTATCAATTAATTCCAATGCCATGTCTACCATTCTTCCCCACTGATGGGCTTTAATCACATCTGAATATAATTCACCACCATAATACAGATAATACCATTCCCGTTCTTCTACAGACGGATTCTGATTTCCGATCTCATCTATCATTTCTTCTGTTACCCTAGTGTGAAAATCTAAGAATTCCTTCATAAAATCCTGGAATTCCAAATCCATTAATCGGTTGAATTCTTCCCGATATTCCAGAGTTTCCCTATGTCTGGCAAATCGTTTCTTTAATTCTTCTTTTGTAATTTTCATAACTATTCCTACTTTCTATGCAATTCCCATAGCAAGGCAAATCAGCCACAAAATAAATAAATGTACGGGATAAAAGGCATAAAATACCCATTTCAGATTCCAGCCACGCTTTCCGTTGTAAAAATCGATTGGCAGTAATACTAAAAATGCACTCGCTTCCAAGAAACTGGAAAACATTAAAACCACACAAGTCATTGCAGTTGCCAGTGTCTTCTTCTTTCGTAGCAAATACATAATTACAATTGCTAATACACCGATTGCGCCATAATCTGTTCGCAAAAAGAAAGCAAGAGTCATACCAACAATTGTAATTCCGATATTCATAAAAACCTTACCAACCATCTTCCATTCCGTTCTTCCTACTGACTGGATTCCAATGATTGTAAGTAGCCCAATAGACAATGTAAAGAATACATTTTGATAAGTAAAATCTATAATTCTTCCACTAAAAATCTCTGTCTTTGACAAGTTAAATGCAAAATCAAAAGGGATTTCTGAAACTAATGCAAAAATTGCCATACGCACCAGATATTTCCAACGATTACGGGTGTGTTCCAGCCCCTCTATCAAAAGAAAGATAAAAATAGGGAATCCCAGGCGTCCGATAATTCGCATAATCAAATATATGATCGCAATCGGTTCTCCTATTCCATTCGCACTAAATGGGTCTATACCACTTTGTATCATCATTCGCTCCAAAATGGTTGCCGCAGCATGATCAATCAGCATTGCAATTATAGCAATCATTTTAATGGTACTCCCACTAATTCCTTTTTTGGTATTCACTTCAAAGGTTGCTTGTGCTTCCATCCTATCCTCCCAAATCCCTGTATCGTATCCGTTCTCTATTTTATCATTTTAACTTTTTTCTGTAAACATGCAATCAACTTCATTTTTATATACTTTTTCAGTATGTTCATCAAACAATACCCACTCAACCAAATCGAATTTATCTTCATTTTCATTCAAAAATTCTGCTACAGTACCAACAGCAATTTTAGCTGCTAATTCTACCGGAAAATGATAAACCCCTGTAGAAACAGAAGGAAAAGCGATTGTTCGTATTCCGTTGTCTGCAGCAATTCTCATTGAATTATAATAACAACTTGCAAGTAGTTCTTCCTCTTTATTCTTCCCCCCATTCCAGACAGGGCCAACGGTATGAATCACATAATCACATGGCAGATTATACCCTTTCGTCAATTTCGCCTGTCCGGTTTTACACCCACCTAACAATCGACATTCAAATAACAGTTCTGGTCCGGCTGCTCTGTGAATGGCACCATCTACACCTCCTCCGCCAAGCAGAGAACTGTTTGCCGCATTTACAATCGCCTGCACCCCTAAAGGTTTTGTTATATCTCCTCTTATAGCCTTAATTAGATACATTATTATTTCTCCTTTTGTCCAGCTTATATAAGCGCATATCGCCACAAGGCTCATTATGTCTGTACATACTTTCTTATTTCATTATCGTGCCACCAATTGTTCTCCATCCACATCAATGGTCACTTTCTGGTTGACGCCCAGTTTATCTGCCAAAATCATTCTGGCTACCAAGGTTTCCACATTCTTTTGCAGATACCGCTTTAATGGTCTTGCACCATAAACAGGATCATAACCGTGGTCAATAATATAGTTCTTTGCCGGTTCAGTGACCATAATCTGAATCTCTCGGTCTGCCAGACGTTTATTCAGATCTGTAATCAGCAAGTCTACGATACCACCAATATTTTCCTTTGTCAGTGGTTTGAATAGAATGGTTTCATCCAAACGATTCAGGAATTCCGGACGAAAATGAGCCCGCAGTTCATTCATAACTAATTCCTGTGTTTCCGGTTTAATGTTGCCATTTTCATCAATACCTTCCAACAAGTATTGAGAACCGATATTGGAGGTCATAATCAGAATTGTATTCTTGAAATCCACGGTTTTACCCTTGGAATCTGTAATTCGTCCGTCATCCAACACCTGTAACAACACATTGAATACATCCGGATGTGCCTTTTCTACTTCATCAAACAAGACAACGGAATACGGTTTCCGTCGAACAGCTTCTGTCAACTGGCCGCCTTCATCATATCCTACATATCCCGGAGGGGCACCAATCAAACGGGCAACAGAGTGTTTCTCCATATATTCACTCATATCAATACGAACCATATTGGCTTCATTATCAAACAGACTGGCAGCCAAGGTCTTGGCAAGCTCTGTTTTACCAACACCGGTTGGTCCTAAGAACAGGAAGGAGCCTATTGGTTTCGTCGGATCCTTGATACCCGCTTTGGATCGGATAATGGACTCACTTACCAGATTCACTGCTTCTTCCTGACCTACAACTCGTTTGTGCAATTCTTCATCTAAGTGCAGTGTCTTATTCCTCTCACTTTCTGTCAGCTTGGCTACCGGAATTCCGGTCCAACGAGAAATGATTTTAGCAATTTCTTCATCTGTTACACTTTCATGAACCAAGGTATGTTCCTCTGTCTTTAAGCGTTCCTCTTCGTCTTCCAATTCCTGTTGTAGCTGTGGCAGCTTACCATATTGCAGTTCTGCCGCCTTATTTAAATCATAATTTCGTTGTGCAATCTGAATCTGATTATTCAAGGATTCAATTTCTTCCCGCAGCTTGGTAACCTTTTCAACCTCCTGCTTCTCCTTTTCCCAGTCTGCTTTGGCATTAGCAAAATTATCCTTTAATTCTGCCAGCTCTTTCTGCAATTCCGCTAAACGTTCTTTACTCAGACGATCATCCTCTTTTTTCAACGCAGCTTCTTCAATCTCTAACTGCATGATTTTTCGGGACATGTCATCCAATTCCATTGGCATGGAATCCAGTTCAGTCTTAATCATTGCACAGGCCTCATCAACAAGGTCAATCGCCTTATCCGGCAAAAACCGGTCTGTAATATATCGATTAGACAAGGTTGCAGCAGAAACCAAGGCTCCATCTGTTATTTTTACACCATGAAATACTTCATACCGTTCCTTCAATCCTCTTAGAATCGAAATGGTATCCTCTACTGTAGGTTCGTTTACCATAACCGGCTGGAATCTTCTCTCCAAGGCAGGGTCTTTCTCAATGTATTGACGATATTCATCTAAGGTGGTGGCACCGATACAATGCAGTTCACCTCTTGCCAGCATTGGCTTTAACATATTTCCTGCATCCATAGCACCATCCGTTTTACCGGCACCAACGATGGTATGCAATTCATCGATGAACAGAATGATATTTCCTTCGCTCTTCTTTACTTCGTCCAAAACAGCTTTCAAACGCTCTTCAAATTCACCACGATACTTGGCTCCGGCAAGCAAGGCACCCATATCCAAAGCATACACCTGCTTATTTTTTAATCCATCCGGTACATCACCACGAACAATTCGTTGTGCCAGACCTTCTACAGCTGCAGTTTTACCAACACCGGGTTCACCAATCAAGACCGGATTATTCTTAGTCTTTCTGGAAAGAATTCGAATAATATTCCGGATTTCAGCATCTCTGCCTATAACAGGGTCCAGCTTCTGTTGCCTTGCCCGTTCTACCAAATCATAACCATACTTGGACAAGCTGTCATAAGTTGCCTCCGGATTATCCGATTCCACCTTCTGATTACCACGTACTGTAACTAAGGCCTTCAGGAATACATCTCTATTCACACCAAATTTTTGAAAAATTCCCCGTACGGTCTTATTCGCTTTCTTAATCATTGCAAGAAAAATATGCTCAACCGATATATAGGAATCACCCATCTGCTTCGATTCATTTTCTGCATCCATTAAAGTCATGGTAAATTCCCGACTCATGTATACGTCGCTGGTGCCGGTCACCTTCGGACGATAAGCAACTGCCCGTTCACATTCTGTAGTAAAGGCTTTCAAATCAATACCCATCTTTTCAATCATTTTAGAAATCAAGCAATCATCTGTTGTTACCATGCTTAATAACAAATGTTCCTGATCAATTTCCTGATTGTTATATTCATAGGCAAGTTTGGAACAATTTTCGATTACTTCTAATGACTTTTTCGTAAATTTTTCAGCATCCATAATTCAAACCTCCTTTATTTCTATCATTATTATCAAAATTTATAGCATTTCTTCCCATGAGTAAGCATCGTTCTCATGTTCTATTCAAACTATAACACCATAACATCCTCATGTCAACAACTTTTTAGCACTCGTCCACATAGAGTGCTAACAATTAATCAATAAAAGAAAAGACCACGTTGCCACGCAGTCTTTCCAACTTTTTTATTCGTTACATATGGATATTTAATAAGACATTTCACTCATAATTTCAGCAAACAATGCTCCACCCATTGCAAGATTTACAATTAATACGATAAGTGAAATCACAATACCGACAATACCTAAAATCATACCAACAGTAGCCATGGTATTCTTATCCCCGGTATCTTTCTTCAATGAGCAAGTTAAAATTATACTGATAATACCTGTCACAATACCAACACTACCACAACAGCCTAATAACAGAGAAGCAATACCAAGAATTAAAGAAGCAATTGCTTTGCCAGGTGTCTTTGGTTTCTCAGATACTGTAGTTGTATCTGCTGTCTCAACTATTACATTTTCATTATCCATATTATCCATTTTTCTACCTCCACTTATTCATGAATTCTTTATACAAAGCGGTTTATTTCCGCATTATATACATAATGAATCTTATCCAATTCGTCTTCCAATACCTGCCGATTCACATTCATATCCTCACACAAAGCATCTAAAGATGGATAAAAATCTCTTAATTTTGTATTAACTACGCTTAAAAGTATCATTGGCTCTTTGGGCAATTGTTCAAACGACATATTAACCGCCTTCCTTTTCGAATGATTATATCAATTATTTTCCAGAATGAAAAGTCCTATCTAAAATATTATCGTTCGCTCATTGGAACATACTCTTTCATCGGTGCTACTGATTTATATGCCGGGCGGATAATCTTGCCCTGATTAATCAATTCCTCCATACGGTGTGCACTCCATCCTGCCATTCTTGCAATTGCAAAAATTGGTGTATATAATTCCGTCGGCAAATCAAGCATACTATATACGAAACCACTATAGAAATCCACATTTGCACTGACTCCTTTATAGATCTGTCGTTCTTCTGCAATGACTTCCGGTGCTAATCGTTCCACCATGGCATATAATGCATATTCTTCTGTGCGATTCTTTTCAACAGAAAGCTTTTCAACAAACCGATGTAGAATCTTTGCTCTCGGATCAGAAATAGAGTAAACAGCATGACCCATACCATAAATCAATCCTTGATGGTCAAAGGCCTTCTTGTTCAACAAATCTCTCAAATACTGCTTAACGGCTGCTTCATCCGTCCAGTCCTTCACCTGTTCTTTCATATCCTCGAACATTTTTACCACTTTAATATTCGCGCCTCCATGTTTAGGTCCTTTTAAGGAACCTAAGGAAGCTGCAATACAAGAATAGGTATCTGTACCAGAGGAAGTTACAACATGAGTAGTAAAAGTAGAATTATTACCCCCTCCATGCTCCGCATGAAGTACCAGTGCCAGATCTAAGATTCTTGCCTCCAATTCCGTATACTTACTGTCTGCCCGAAGCAGATACAGAATATTTTCGGCTGTGGATAATTCCGGCTGCGGCACATGAATAAACAGACTTTGTCCATCATGATAATGCTTATATGCCTGATATCCATATACAGAAATAATCGGCACTAATGCTGTCAACTGTAAGCACTGGCGAAGTACATTAGGCAAGGATGTATCATCTGCCCGGTCATCGTAAGCGTACAGTGTCAACACACTTCTTGCCAACGTATTCATCATATCCGGACTAGGTGCTTTCATAATAATATCACGTACAAAGCTAGTTGGAAGGGAACGATATTCCGCCAGCAAATCTGTTAACTGCTTCAACTCCGAGTGAGTCGGTAACTGTCCAAATATTAACAGATATAACGTTTCTTCATATCCTAAACGATTCTCTTTAATAAAACCATCTACAATATCTTCAATGTCAACTCCCTGGTAAAACAGTTTTCCCTCACAAGGAACCATCTCACAATCTACTGTCGTATAAGACTGAATCTTGGAAACATCTGTCAGTCCTGTAAGGACACCTTTTCCATTAATATCACGCAAACCACGTTTTACTTCATACTTCACATATAATTCCGGATCTATCGTACCATTCTTTTTGCAAAGTTCTGCTAAATCTACTAACTCTTTGGTAATATCTGAAAAACTACCCTGCATACAATCACTCCTTTTACTTTATATGTTGGCAAACACTTTTCCAATACTATCCTGAATAACAATATCTGCCTGCCGGTCTCTTGGGGTTGGTGCTTTATTAATCACTACCAGACATTTCCCCTGAAAATAATCAATCATACCTGCTGCCGGATATACAACTAATGAAGTACCTCCAATAATTAAAACTTCTGCATGGCGAATATAATTAACTGCCTTTTGAATCGTATGATTGTCCAACCCCTCTTCATACAAAACTACATCCGGCTTTACAATTCCACCACAGCTACATTTTGGAACTCCTTCAGACTGAATAATATAATTCAAATCATAAAACTTATGGCATCGTTCACAATAATTTCGATGAATAGATCCGTGTAATTCTAATACTTCCTTACTACCTGCCATCTGATGCAGACTCTCTATATTCTGCGTACTTCCAGCCGTTACATGTCCTTCCTGCTCCAATTCAGCCAGACGGATATGAGCGGTATTGGGTT
>CAMEWU010000099.1 GCA_945946715.1 uncultured Clostridium sp.
ATTCTGGCCATTTTATGTGCGTTTCTAAGTATAGTTTTCTGTATTGTGTTGCGGGAAGCAGAGAAATACATAAAAAAGTGGTTAAAAAATCCTTATCTTCGGATTGCAGTTTGTGGTGCCTGTATCATTCTTCTGACACTATTATTTGGTACGGATTATAATGGTGCCGGAATGGAGATTATTCAACGGGCAGTGGAAGAAGGACAAGTATTTTATGCTGCATTTTTTATAAAAATGATTTTTACGGCTATTACGTTAGGTGGTGGATATAAAGGCGGAGAGATTGTTCCAACCTTTTTCCTTGGTGCTACTTTTGGCTGCCTGATGGGGAATATACTTGGAATTTCACCTATGCTTTGTGCTGCGGCAGGTATGACCGGAGTTTTTTGTGGCGTAACGAATAGTCCTATGACATCCCTGTTTATCAGTTTTGAACTATTTGGAATGGAGGGAATGCCATATTATTTGATTGTAATAGCAATCTGTTACATGTTGTCCGGATATGTTGGACTATATAAGAGCCAGAGAATTATATATTCTAAGTCAGAGCCTACCTATATTAATCGGGAATCTGATTAAGATGCGGGAGGTGAAATTGTGGCAAAACGGGTTGCATTTCTTGGTGTGTTTACTGCATTAGGGTTAATACTGGGATGGCTGGAATCTTTACTGCCTGTATTTCCCTTTGCACCGGGAATCAAAATCGGTCTGGCAAATATCATAACTCTCTTAGTATTGTATCGGTTTAGTTGGAAGGAAGCTGCTTCTGTAAATTTATTGCGAATTGGTCTGTCCAGTGTATTATTTGGAAATATTTCTGTATTCCTGTATAGTCTGTCAGGTACGGTTCTAAGTCTGGTGATAATGGGATTATTGAAAAAAACTGACAAGTTTTCTGTGGTAGGTGTGAGTGTCAGTGGAGGGGTCATGCATAATATTGGACAAATTCTGATGGCGGCACTGTTGATGGAAAACCGTATAATCCTATACTATATTCCTATTTTGGTGGTTTCCGGAGTAGTGGCAGGTGTGTTGACCGGACTGACAGGGGCTGTTTTACACAAGCATCTTCCAGAGGAAATCAGTTGAATAACCAAATGAATTGTATTAAAATTATAGTATTCTAAGGAAATGAGGTAGTAGGTATGAGCTTGCTTACTTTTAAGGGTGGTATTCACCCTTACGAAGGGAAAAAGCTGACCATGGATAAACCCATTGAGGTTTATTTACCCAAAGGTGAAATGGTATATCCGTTAAGTCAGCATATTGGGGCACCGGCAAAACCGCTGGTAAAAAAAGGAGATAGGGTGTTAACAGGACAGAAGATAGCAGAAGCTGGTGGATTTGTTTCTGCCCACATACATGCATCAGTATCCGGTACTGTTAAGTGTATAGAACCAAGGATGACGGCTGGTGGAAACAAGGTGAATTCAATAGTAGTAGAAAATGATGGTATGTTTGAAACGATTGAATTCAAAGAACGGGAAAACCCACTGGAAAATATGGAACGGGAAGAACTGATTTCTGTTATACAAGAGGCAGGAATTGTTGGTATGGGTGGTGCCGGATTCCCAACTCATGTAAAGCTTTCTCCCAAAAATGTGGATGCAATTGATTATATTATTGTAAATGGTTCAGAATGTGAACCGTATTTAACTTCCGATTACCGGAGGATGATGGAAGAACCTCAGAAAATAGTAAAAGGATTGGAAGTTGTACTAAAATTGTTTCCAAATGCAACGGGTATTATTGCTATTGAGAATAATAAACCGAAAGCAATTCAGGTTCTAAAGGAAGCAGTAGCAGATAATCCTAAAATAAAAGTAAATACCATGAAAACAAAATATCCCGAAGGAGCAGAACGGCAATTGATATATGCCAATACCAAACGGTATATTAATTCCAATATGCTTCCGGCAGATGCAGGTTGTATTGTACATAATATTGACACTGTGGTGGCCATTTATGAAGCTGTATATCTGGGAATTCCGCTCATTGACCGAATTGTAACGGTCACCGGTGATGCAATAGTAAATCCTCAGAATTTCAAAGTATTAATTGGAACGAATTTTCAGGAACTGATTGAAGCAGCCGGTGGTTACAAGGAAGGAGAACCGGAAAAAATTATTGCCGGAGGACCTATGATGGGAAAGGCTGTGATTTGTACAGATATTCCGATTACCAAGGGTTCTTCTGCCATTCTATGTATGCAGGAAGATGAAGTGGCAGCCTGTGAACCTTCTCATTGTATTCGGTGTGGAAGATGTGTAGCAGTTTGTCCGGGGCGAGTAAATCCATCAAAGCTATCTAAATTGGCAGAGCTTTCAAAGCTGGATGAATTTGTAGAGCAGAATGGAATGGAATGCTGTGAGTGCGGTTGCTGTTCCTATGTCTGCCCGGCAAAACGACATTTAACACAGACAATTGCGGCAACCAGAAAATCGATTCTGGCCAGCCGTAAAAAATAGGAGGTATGAATATGACAGAGTTAAAAAAGATTTCCTCCTCTCCACATGTCAGACAGGAGGATAGTACAGCAAGTATTATGTTAGATGTAGTGATTGCTTTACTGCCTGCTTCTATTATGGGTGTTTCTAATTTTGGAATTTCGGCATTCCTTTTGATTGTTATCTGTATTGCAAGTTGTGTGGCAGCCGAATGGGCCTTTGAATACTTTACAAAACGTAAGATTACTATCGGGGATTTCAGTGCAGTGGTAACCGGATTGTTACTGGCATTAAATCTGTCGCCTTCTCTGCCATGGTGGATGGCAGTAGTGGGAAGTATATTTGCCATCATTGTAGTAAAACAGTTATTTGGTGGAATCGGACAGAATTTTATGAATCCGGCATTAGCAGCCAGATGTTTTCTGCTGTTATCTTTTGCAAAACCAATGACTAACTTTACTTATGATGCTGTTACAACAGCAACACCATTGGCATTGTTAAAAGCAGGAGAATCTGTGAATATCCTGCAGATGTTTATGGGTAACACGGCTGGTACAATTGGAGAAACATCCACAGCTGCTTTGCTGCTTGGATGTGCATACCTGCTCTTTAAGCGAATCATTGATATTCGAATTCCATTGTCATATATTGGCAGTTTTTCAGTCTGCATGTTGATTTATACATTGGCAAGTGGAAGAGGACTGGATTGGACGTTTCTGCTGGCACATTTATGTGGCGGTGGATTGATGCTGGGTGCAATCTTTATGGCAACTGATTATGTGACTTCTCCAATTACCACAAAAGGTCGATGGATTTATGGCGTCATACTTGGTATTCTGACTTTTGTACTAAGAAGTCCATGGAATCCGACTACTGCAGCAGAGGGAGTGTCTTACTCTATTCTGTGTGGTAATCTGCTGGTACCGATTATTGAACGGTTTACAGCTCCGAAAGCATTTGGAAAGGGGGCTGAACAACATGAATAAGCAAATGGTAAAAGATTCTTTGGTTTTATTTGTGATTACTTTGGTTGCCGGACTGCTGTTAGGCGGTGTATATGCAATTACGAAACAGCCGATTGCAGAAGCACAAGAGACGAAAAAACAGGAAGCTTATCAAATGGTTTTTGCAGATGCAGCAGAATTTCAGGATGTGGAGAATTGGAATATAGAAGATGCGGTTATTGTTCTGCAACAAGCAGGGTATGAGAAAGATATTATTAATGAAGTCAAATTAGCTGTAGATGCATCCCAAAAACCATTGGGATATGTTATGACTATTACTTCTACGGAAGCATACGGCGGCGAACTCCAAATTGCTTTAGGAATCCGGAAGGATGGAACGATAAACCAAATATCATTTTTGTCTTTATCTGAGACGAAAGGTCTGGGAATGGAGGCTAAAAAGCCTGCATTTTATGAGCAGTTTTCCGGGAAACAGGTATCAGAATTCAGTTGTACAAAGACAGGTACAGTTCTGGAAAATGAAATTGATGCATTAAGTGGTGCAACAATTACCAGTAATGCAGTCACCAATGCAGTAAATGCAGGAATTTGTTATGCACAAAACCTGGGATTGGAAGAAAACGAACAGGGAGGTGGCAGCGATGAATAAAATCACAGAACGATTAAAAAACGGTATTGTGACGGAAAATCCAACCTTTGTACAGATTTTAGGTATGTGTCCTACACTTGCTGTTACAACTTCAGCCATGAATGGATTAGGAATGGGATTAAGTACGACTGTTATCTTGATTATGAGTAATCTGATGATTTCTGCATTGCGAAACGTTATTCCGAACAGAGTCCGGATTCCGGCATATATTGTAATTGTTGCTTCTTTTGTAACCATAATTGATTTTTTACTACAGGCATTTATACCGGAATTATCTGAAAGTCTGGGCGGCTATATCAAGCTGATTGTAGTAAACTGTATTATACTTGGACGGGCAGAATCGTATGCTTCTAAAAATCCGGTAATACCGTCTGTTTTTGATGGCGTAGGTATGGGACTGGGCTTCACAATCGGACTGACTTCCATTGGTCTGGTTCGTGAACTGATTGGTGCCGGGTCCATATTTGGATTTACGATTCCGGGTTACCAGCCAATCGGCATTTTTGTATTGTCACCAGGAGCTTTTTTGGTGCTGGCATTCCTGATTGCATTCTTAAATTATAGAAAAATCAGAAAGCAAAAGACGGAAGCCAATGATACGGTATGCCGTATGGAAGATTGTTTGCATTGTGGAAATACCTCTTGTGGTGGTAAATTCTTTGATTTTGATGGTGATACAGATGTAGTCGGACATGTAGGAAAGACACAGTCTGTGACGAAAGAGACAGCAAAGGAGGATACAGAAAATGAATGAAGTGACAAAAATTATTCTGATTGCTGTAAGTGCAGCACTGGTAAATAATGTAGTATTAAGTCAGTTTCTTGGTTTATGTCCTTTCCTTGGGGTTTCTAAGAATATGAAGTCTGCGGCAGGTATGGGAGTTGCGGTTATCTTTGTAATTGCAATATCTTCGGCTGTTGCCAGTTTGATTTACCAGTTTATTCTGGTTCCATTTCATATTGAATATTTGCAGACCATTGTATTTATTTTGGTTATTGCTGCATTGGTACAGTTTGTAGAAATGTTTTTAAAGAAAATGCTTCCTGCCCTTCATAAGACACTTGGAGTTTATCTGCCACTGATTACAACCAACTGTGCAGTGTTAGGCGTAGCGTTGAACAACGTAACGGATAATTATAACTTTTTGGAAAGTGTCATAAATGGTGTAGGTACTGCAGTAGGTTTCACCATTGCAATTGTAATATTAGCCGGACTACGGGAAAAGATGGAAGATAATGATATACCGGCTCCGTTTCAGGGAATGCCAATTGTATTATTAACGGCAGGGTTAATGGCAATTGCATTTATGGGCTTTTCCGGTCTTGTACGGTTATAGGAGGTGGTAGACATGGGAAGTGTAGTGATAGGAATTCTAATTGCCACCTTGGTCGTAGGACTGACAGGTGTCATTATAGCAGTGTTATTAAGTATTGCAGGTGAGAAATTCAAAGTTGAAGTAGATGAAAAAGAAATCGCCGTTAGAGAAGCACTTCCGGGCAATAACTGTGGTGGTTGTGGATATCCGGGATGTGATGGCCTGGCGGCAGCAATAGCAAAGGGAGAGGCTCCGGTATCTGCCTGTCCGGTGGGTGGTGAAGCGGTAGCAGAAATCATTGCCGGAATTATGGGAACTGAGGTGGAAGCCGGGCTTCGTAAAACCGCAGTAGTAAAATGTGCAGGAACCTGTGAGAAAGCAGTCAGTCAATATGAATATGTAGGACCGAAAAGTTGTAAGTTAGCACAGAATAATCCAAATGGAGGAGCAAAGGCTTGCATTTATGGTTGTACCGGATATGGTGACTGTAAGGCGGCCTGCCCGTTTGGAGCTATTGAAATTATAGATGGTATAGCAGTGGTAAATAAAGAACGATGTAAAGCATGCGGAAAATGCGTAGCAGTTTGTCCTAAGCATCTGATTGAACTGGTTCCTTATGAGGCAGAGCATATTGTATTATGTAATTCTAAGGATAAAGGTGTTGAGGTAAAAAAAGCTTGTCAGGCAGGCTGTATAGGCTGTGGATTATGTGCCAGAAATTGTTCCGAAGGAGCTGTAGAAGTGGTGGATAATGTAGCGCATATTGATTATGAGAAATGTACCAATTGCGGTACCTGCAAAGAAAAATGTCCTGTGAAAATTATTACATAAAAGAACAGAGAAGGAACCTGATGATTAAGGTTCCTTCTCTGTTTCTTCTAAATCTAAGATAATGCGGATGAAATTGTATGCAATTTCCCGATTTTCTCCGGTTAGTACTGATGGAATACAAAGATAGGGGTGTTCCAAGTGAATTTCTGCTTCTTCTACAAACTTCATTCCTGAAATGTCAATGGCATAGTAGTCTGCATCTTCTACCGGACCATCACATTCATATAAACGATTTTGTTCTTTTAACGTATCGAATATGTCCTCTGGAAGAGCATGCTTTAGTTCCATCATATATCCGTCTATTGCATAGTAGTCTACTACTTTAGAATCGCAGATGATGATGTGGGTACTTTCGTGCATCAAAGCAGACATCATTTTCTGGTAGTATGCAATGTCGCCGGAGGTATATGTCTGATCCGGATGAATCTCGTAATTGGTATCCACCAGATAGAGAGCATCTTCCGGTACTTCATAATAGCTGCCATAAAGGGAGATTACAGTATCCCGGAAGGCTTGGTTTCCCGGATCGTTCACCAGTGCAACATCCAGTGCAACCGGACGGGTAGCAATATAGATTCTTTGAATAATAACTACAATGATTACACATGCGGCCACAACTGCCAGAAATTTCCAAATATAGTAAGTAAACAGATATTGTACTTTACGCCAGAAGGACAGTTCCTTTAACTTTCCTTTTTCCTGTTGAAACTTGTATTTCCGACGCTCTTTTCCTGTCATATCATGCATCTCTAATGCATTTTCTGTAACGATAGATTCGTGTTTCTGTTCTGAAGCTTTTTTTATTTCTTTCTTTTCTTGCGCCAGATTTTTATCATTCATATAATGAGCCTCCTATCTGTAATCCGTTACGAACAGATTGCCTGACACCCATTCTATCATAAAATTAGTAGATTGTGGGAAAGATTATTGTGAAAAATGTATGGAATAAATGAAAAAAGTATAAACGGATATTAAGAATAAAAGGTCTTTTCTATTTCATTAAAATCATGTATACTAATGAACAATAGGAAACATTCAGGCAATATGGCATATCCTAATAATAAAAGCTGGGAGTTTTACATATATGCGATTTTCGGATTTGAAGCAGCGAGAAGTTATTAATTGTAAGGATTGCAAACGTCTGGGATTTGTTTCAGATATTGTCTTTGATACTTGTACAGGGAAGCTGGAAGCACTGGTTGTACCGGGGCCGGGTAAGTTTTTTGGATGTTTTTGTCCGGCATCGGAGTATGTGATACGGTTTTGCCATATTGTGCGGATCGGCCCGGATATTATTCTGGTGGATATTGATTTAGTAGAAGCCCTGGAAAAGAAAAAGGAACATTGATTGTAGATTACGGAGGAAGAACTATGAAGTGTCCATTTTGTGCGGTTGATAATACCCGAGTGATTGATTCCAGACCGGCAGATGATAATAATTCTATTCGCCGCCGACGGGAATGTGATGCCTGTGGCAGACGTTTTACCACCTATGAGAAAGTGGAATCAATTCCACTGATAGTTATTAAAAAAGATAAAAATAGAGAGCCATATAACCGTTCTAAAATTGCATCCGGCATCTTAAAGTCCTGTCATAAGCGTCCGGTATCGGCAGAGCAGATTGAACAGTGTCTGGATGATATTGAAACAAAGATATTCAATTTGGAAGAAAAAGAAGTGGAAAGTACAGTGATTGGAGAAATCGTAATGGATGAGATAAAGAATCTGGATCCGGTTGCGTATGTTCGTTTTGCTTCTGTGTACCGGGAATTCAAGGATGTCAATACTTTTATGGATGAATTGAAGAAAATTCTGGATAAATAGGAATGCCTATAAGATACTTAAAAGTATAATGATAAAGAATTAATTGACAAAAATAGTTTCGCAAATTACAATAACTATGGAGTCTGTTCCGGGCGAGGAAAGGAACAGTATGTATAGTTATGTAATGAGTGGAACTATTTTTGGTATTCAGGGAATGATGATTCAGGTGGAAGCCGATGTATCCGATGGATTACCTGGATTTCATCTGGTAGGCAGCTTGTCGAAAGAAATTCGGGAATCCGGGGAACGGATTCGTACTGCCTTGCGGAATATAGGTGTATGTCTGCCACCGAAACGTGTTGTAGTGAATCTTTCACCAGCCGATGTT
>CAMEWU010000100.1 GCA_945946715.1 uncultured Clostridium sp.
AAGAAGAAAACCGAAAAGTAATGGAGCTTTGTCAAAGGCTAAAGCACAAGATACAGCAGGAAAAAGAACAAGAAGCTGTTGCAAATGCCCTGACTGAACAGGAACAGCTGGAACAGGATATGCAGAAGGAAGGAATTCTACAGGATAAGGTAAATCAAAAGGATTTGGCTTTCGAAGAAATTTTGCTCTGTATGGATATGGACCAGACGGATCATGCCTTGAATATGATTTTAAAAGAAATAAAGCAGGGAAATACAGATTATCGATTACGTTGGGTAAAAGCAGATATTCATCGGATAAAAAAGGAATATGAGATGGCCTTGCGTGAATACAGTCGTCTGGTGATTGATATGCCCAATAATGCAGATATTGATTATTACCGAGGAATCTGTCTTCAGAAGCTGGGCAGGACAGAGGATGCCATTATGGCATTTCAGGGAGCTTTGCAAAAAGAGCCAAAGCATAATAGGGTTCATCATGAATTAATGAAGATTTACAGTGAACGGTTTGACCGCTATCAACTGAAAACAGCATATGGTTCTGCGTTGAAGGAAGCAAATGCCCAGTTGGAAGTGATACAGGATGCTTATTTTTATATAGAACGCGGACTGTTATACATGGATAATTATAATATGGAGCAGGCAATAGCAGATTACCAGAAAGCACTGGAGCTGGAGCCGGATAATATTTTTGCGTATAATAATATCGGTTATGTATTACGCGTACAGAGAAAATATGAAGAAGCCATTTCATATTTTACCAAGTCCATTGAAAAAATGACGGATGAGAAATCCATATTACCTTATACGAATATGGCAAAATGTTATCAGGCACTTGGAAAACCGGAACGGGGAATTGAGATGCTGTTAGAGGCATTGAAACATTTTTCTCCATCTGCATCTCTGTACCGCAGCTTGATAGAACTCTACTGTATCAGTGGATCGTATGAAAAAGCAAGACAGATTTGTGAAGAGGGAATTCAGAAAAAACTGTTTAACCGGTTTGAATATTATGATCAAATGGTAAATACTTATATTCTGGAAAACGATGCCTGTGGAGTGAAAGAAGTATATGAGCGATGGCTTGATCAGACCAAGACATTGAAAGAAAACAACCGTTATGCATGGGAAAAACGACACGAAGCTTTGACAGAGTATGGCAGTTACTGGTTTTATCAGAGAGATTTGAAGGAGGCAGTAAAGTTTTTGGAAGAAGCATTCCGTCTGGCACAAAAAAATAAGTTAGATGGTAGCCGGTGCGGACGTATGCTGGCTATGGCATACCGGATGATAGGACAGAAAAAAAAGGCAAAAGTAATTGCTGAACATACCCTGCAAATGATGCTTCATATGAGAGAGATACCGGAGCAATTGAGGAAGATAGAGCCGGAAGATCCGGAAACTGAGGTTGCATTTTTATCTCATCGGCCATTAGCGGCTATACGGCTGGATCATCTGGCTCAGGTGTATATCTGCATGGGGGAGGAAGACCGTGCATTGCAGTATTTAAATCAGGTAGAACAGATACCTCCATGTCGGCATTGTGCATTTTCGTGTTGTTATGATGTTTTAATTACACGAGAATATCTGGCCGAAATTCGAGGTGAGTATACAAATGCACTTCGTTTTTGCAGACAGGCGTATGCAATTAATCCATCGGATCAGGAAGTGGTTTTGACATTGCGAGTGTTAGAAGGACGTACCAATTAGACCTTAGGGACGGATAATTAGAATAGAAAGGTGACAGACATGATAATAGGAATTGATTTGGGAACCACCAATAGTTTAGTGGCATACTATACCGATGAAGGACCTAAAATTATTCCCAATCGGTTAGGTAAGAATCTGACCCCATCTATTGTAAGCGTGGATGGAGAACAAATATATGTTGGAGAGACTGCAAGAGAGAGGATGCTTCTGTATCCGGATAGTGCTGCCAGTGTGTTTAAACGTACCATGGGTAGTGATAAGAAATACCGTCTGGAAAACCGTTTTTTTACCTCAGAGGAACTGTCTTCTTTCGTGTTGCGGGCATTGAAAGAAGATGCTGAGGTTTACTTAGGAGAACCAGTGACAGAGGCTGTTATCAGTGTTCCGGCATACTTTAATGATGCCAGGAGAAAAGCCACAAAGCGGGCCGGAGAACTGGCAGGATTGAAGGTGGAACGGATTATCAGTGAACCGACGGCAGCAGCAATTGCTTATGGTTTATATGAGTGCAAAAGTGATGCAAAGTTCTTAGTGTTTGATTTAGGTGGTGGAACATTTGATGTATCCATTTTGGAATTGTCCGGTTCGATTTTAGAAGTGCGGGCTGTAGCTGGTGACAATTTCCTGGGAGGAGAAGATTTTACCAATGTTTTGGAGGAAATGTTCTATGAGAAGAATCAGGAATTGCAGAAAGATGAATTAGATGCAAAGACCATTCGATATATTCACAAACAGGCAGATGCATGTAAAATCGGTTTTGAAGACAGCCGGGTTTCGGTTATGAGCTGTGTCATTGGGAATGAAACCTATGAAATGGAAGTAGAACTGACAGAATATGAAAAACGATGTGAAGATTTACTGGAACGTATCCGGATACCGGTGAAGAAAAGTTTAACAGATTCCCGCCTGCGTTTATCGGAAATTGATAAAGTGGTACTGGTAGGTGGAGGTACAAAGCTGTCGGTCGTTCGTCGATTTGTAGGAAAACTATTTCGGACGTTACCGGATACCACAATTAATCCGGATGAAGCAATTGCGTTAGGGGCAGCAGTGCAGGGCGCAATGAAGGAACGAAAAGATTCGATACGTGAAGTAATTCTGACAGATGTTTGCCCTTTTACCTTAGGAACTGAGGTGTCAGTAGAACGGGAAAATGGTGGATATGAAAGCGGACATTTCTGTCCGATTATTGAACGGAATACTGTGATTCCTGCCAGCCGAACGGAAACCCTTTATACCATTCGGGATAATCAAAGTGTGGTTTGTGTGAATGTATTACAGGGAGAAAGCCGATTTGCATCCAATAATCTGCTGTTAGGGGAACTCAATGTAGAGATACCAAAGGCCTCAAAAGGACAGGAGAGCATCGATGTAACTTATACCTACGATGTCAATTCAATTTTAGAAGTGCAGGTAAAGATAAATTCTACCGGAAAAATTATTAAACAGATTCTCAAGGGGCAGCAGGTAGATATGACAGATGAAGAAATCGCGGCTCGGATGGAAGAGTTGGCATACCTTAAGATTCCACCAAGAGAACAGGAGGAGAATAAGCTTTTGTTACTTCGCGGGGAACGGATGTATGAAGAAAATCTCGGAGAAGACCGGAATATTATTGAACATGCACTGCAAAAATTCGAGGCGGCATTGAATACCCAGGATCCGGCAAAAATTGAAAGTGCAAGAAATGATTTTCGGGAATTTTTAGAAGCCTGGGAAGACTAGAAGGATATTGAATAAGAAAATAGAAAATTCAATTTTATAAATTGCTTTAAAAGTAACAAGGACAGTAGCTCAAGAGGGGGGGAGAGTACTGTCCTTGCTTTTTGGGAGTTAAAGTATGTAAATGAGGGAGGGTTTCAACAGAGAAAACAAAATGAAATTCGTCGTCTGCGAGATGGGAGTCAAAACAGATTTCGAAATCATCTCTGTAGAAACCTTTTATTTACAGTATTGATAATAGCATGGGGAAAAAAAGGATTATATCAAAATATGGCTATATTTTGTAAAAAAACGCTGAAATTGTAAATAAACTGTGAATCTTATCGAAAAGGGCTCTAAAAAGTAAATTTTAGTTGAATGCTGTAAGTTTTGACTACAGAAAAAACTTAAGGAAATGTTAAGAGAAGGATGGGAAGCAATCACTTGCGAATACGAATTCTTTAGTGTATAATTTGTATCGTATAACAAGTTATTGGAGGCGGCTCTTTTGGAAGGCATGTCGCAACTATTTTAATTTCAAGGAGGGTTTTTAAACATGGGAATTTTAAAGAGATTTAAGGACATTATGGCATCAAACATTAATGCTTTGCTGGATAAGGCAGAAGATCCGGAGAAAATGATTGATCAGTGCCTGCGTGATTTGGAAAGTGATTTAGGAAAAGTAAAGGCTGAAACAGCAGCAGTTATGGCTGATGAGCAGAGAGCAAAGCGGGAATTAGATGAATGTGTGGCAGAAGTTGCAAAGATGCAGTCTTATGCTGAAAAAGCAGTATTAGCAGGAAATGATGCAGATGCCAAGACCTTCCTAAGTAAGAAAGCAGAGATGGCATCAAAACAGGCTACTTTGCAGCAGGCATATGATTTGGCAGCAGCCAATGCCATGAAGATGCGTCAGATGCATGATAAGCTGGTAAAGGATATTGCTGAACTGAATGCAAGAAGAGATCAGATTAAAGCAAAGGTACGCGTAGCTAAGGCACAGGAGCGTATCAATGAAATGGGAAGTTCTATCGGTGGTGCACAGGAATCTATGTCTGCATTTGACCGTATGGAAGCAAAAGCAAATTCTATGTTAGATAAGGCAAATGCAATGGCAGAGTTAAATAAAAGTGCTGAGTCAGATACCATTGATGATTTGGCAGCAAAATACGATTCTGCACCAACTGCAGCAGTGGAAGATGAATTGGCAGCATTAAAGGCTCAAATGGGTATTCAACAGTAAAATCTGCACGAGGAGGATCAACAATGGGTTTGTTTTCAAATCAATTAGCAAATGTAGTTGAATGGGAAGAATATCGGGATGATGTGTTGTTCTGGAAATGGAACAATGACGAAATTAAAAAAGGTTCCAAACTGATTATTCGTCAGGGACAGGATGCAATCTTCATGTTTAATGGTAAGGTTGAAGGTATCTTTAAGGACGAGGGCAGTTACGATATTGAGACACAAATTGTACCATTTCTTTCTACTTTAAAAGGATTTAAATTCGGTTTTAACAGTGGAATGCGTGCTGAGGTTTTGTTTATTAATACAAAGCAGTTTAATATCAAGTGGGGAACACAAAAACCGGTTCGTTTACAGGCTCCCGGATTGCCAGGCGGACTTCCAATCCGTGCAAATGGTTCCTTTGATGTTAAGGTTGGCGATTATTTAGTATTTATTGAGAAGATTGCCGGTGTTAAAAAGCAGTATTCCATTAATGAAGTTCGGGAATTAATGCAATCAATGCTGTCAGGTCTATTGGTGCGCTGGATATCTAAGGTTGGTCAGGACATTTTTAACTTGCAGGCAAATATGACAGAAATTGAGAACGGCGTAAAGTCAGATCTGGATATGGAATTTGTGAAGATTGGTTTGTCAGTAGTAGGATTCCGTATTGACGAATTCTCTTATCCGGAAAATATTACCAAACGTGCTGATCAGGCAGCAGAATACTCCATGGTTGGTGATATGAACCGATTCCAGCAGGTAAGCATGGTAGACGCTATGACCAGCAGTAATGGTAATGGTGGTACACGTGGTTCTGATATGATGAATACCATGATGGGTGCCCAGATGGGTATGATGATGGGTCAACAGATGATGAACAACATGAATACTATGACCCAGAATAATATGCAGAATCAGCCGGTGTCTGGTGGTGGAGCAATTCCGAAGTTCTGTCCGGAATGTGGTACGCCGACCAATGGTAACAAGTTCTGTGGAAACTGTGGTAAAAAGTTAGGTTAAAATTATGATAAGTTGATACATAGTATCAAATAGTTTAACAGGAAGTAGGGAATCGGGATAAACGACTTGTTTGGCAGGCGGTTATCCCGATTTTGATTCAAACAGCAAACACAAAGGAAATAAAGGAGTACATTCATGCAGGCAGTTTTAAATGAGCCTCAGCAGGAGGCAGTAGAACATGTAGAGGGTCCGTTGTTGATTTTGGCAGGAGCCGGCTCCGGTAAAACCAGAGTAATTACTCATAGAGTAGCATATTTAATCGAACAGGGAATTAATCCTTATCACATACTGGCAATTACATTTACGAATAAGGCTGCAGGAGAAGTGCGGGAACGTGTAGATGACATGCTGGGATATGGATCGGAAAGCGTATGGGTTAGTACTTTTCATTCCTTATGTGTCAGAATTCTACGCAGGCACATTGAACGGATAGGATTTGGAACGAATTTTACAATCTATGATACGGATGATCAAAAACGATTGGTGAAGGAAAGTGCAAAATTCTTGCAATTGGATCCGAAAATGTATCCGGAGCGTTTTCTGATGGCAGAGATATCCAGAGCGAAGGAAAACTTTATTTCTCCTCATGAATATGATTTAAGTGCACAAGGCGATTATCGAAAAATGCAGGTAGCAAGAGTTTATATAGAATACCAAAAACGGTTGCATAATAATAATGCATTGGATTTTGATGATTTATTATATAAGACTGTACAGCTATTTCAGGATTGTCCGGATGTACTGGAACAGTATCAGGAACGGTTTCGCTATATTATGGTAGATGAGTATCAGGACACCAATGAGATTCAGTTTCTGCTTGTACGCCAGTTGGCAAGAAAATACCGAAATCTTTGCGTAGTAGGAGATGATGACCAGTCCATTTATAAATTCCGTGGTGCCAATATTATGAATATATTGAATTTTGAACAGGAATATCCGGATGCTAAGGTAATTAAACTGGAGCAGAATTATCGTTCTACCGGGAATATTTTAAAGGCTGCAAATGAAGTTATTCGGCACAATGAAGGAAGAAAAGAGAAAACCCTTTGGACAGCGAAGGAAGATGGGGATTTAATTCAGTATAAGCAATACGAAAATGAACATCAGGAAGCAGAGCAAATAGCATTTCAAATTCTGGAAAATAAGGTGCGAAATTCTTTGAATTATAGTGACTTTGCTATTCTGTATCGTACCAACGCACAGTCCCGTGTTTTGGAAGAAAAATTAATATTAAAAAATATTCCTTATAAGATATATGGTGGTCAGAATTTTTATGCCAGATTAGAAGTTAAGGATTTACTGGCCTATATGAAAACGGTATGTAATGGTTCAGATGATATCTCTGTAAAAAGAATTATTAATGTTCCGAAGCGTGGAATTGGAGCAGCTTCTATAGCAAAGGTAGAGGATTATGCCCTTCAGCAGGAAATCAGTTTTCTGGATGCACTTTATCAGGTAGAGGATGTACCCGGAATTGGAAAAGCAGCAGGAAAAATACAGAATTTTACAAATCTGATATCTGATTTGCGAGAGGAACTGGCAGAAGGATTGATGATACAGGAATTGTATGATGAGATTCTGGAACGCACCGGTTATAAAGAGGAATTACTTGCAGAACATACAGAAGAATCTTTAAATCGGGTGGAGAATATAGAAGAGTTAAGGAACAAGATTGTTACCTATGAAGAAACAGCGGAACATCCCAGCTTAGAGGAATTATTAGAAGAAATCGCGTTAGTAGCAGAAGTAGACAGTCTGAATTCCAGTGATGATAAAGTAGTATTAATGACAATTCATAGTGCAAAAGGCTTGGAATTTCCTTATGTGTTCTTATGTGGCATGGAGGATGGTTTGTTTCCGGGAAGTATGACGATTCATTCTGAGAATCCGGAGGATATGGAAGAAGAACGACGATTGTGTTATGTAGGGATTACCAGAGCAAAGGAACGTTTGTTTTTGAGTAGTGCCAGACAGAGAATGATGCATGGTAGTAACAGTTATAATCCGATTTCCAGATTTATAAAAGAGATTCCTCAGGAACTGCTGGATATGGGTGGCTATAAAAAAGTAGTTAATCAGACATTTACGCCACAATCAGCGTCTGGCGTATCTTCCATATTTACGGCAAAACCAGATTACGGAAAGACATTTACGGTGAATCGGGCGGTTGCATTGGATTATAAAGAAGGAGACCGAGTACAGCACATTAAATTTGGAATTGGTACTGTTCAGGAGATAAAAAATGGCGGAAAAGATTATGAAGTAACAGTTGATTTTGAAAACTATGGAGTAAAAAGAATGTTTGCATCCTTTGCAAAATTGAAAAAACTGTCATAGTTTGTTGGAAAAAAATGCAAAAGGGAATAGTAATATTTTTTTCACTATGATATAATACTAATAACGTTGGCATTGAGTTTACACAAGGAGGGTAATTATATGAAGAATTTAGATGAATTAATTAGTGCAGTCAAAGTTGGTGAATTAATTGGCAGAAAGAAAGAGCCGGAAGAGAATAAGGTAGTGAAAAAGGTTGTCATT
>CAMEWU010000101.1 GCA_945946715.1 uncultured Clostridium sp.
ATTTCTCCGTGAATCGTATGTTGACAGCAGACTGTTACAAACAGCGTATGGAAAATGGTTTGACCTTCTTCGAGTTCAACTACCTGTTAATGCAGGCATATGACTTCTACAAATTAAACCAGATGTTTGGCTGTAAAGTAGAAATGGGTGGCGATGATCAATGGTCTAACATCCTTGCCGGTGCAGATTTGATTCGTAGAAAGAAGCTGGCAGAAGAAGGAGCAGATGGTGCGGAACTTAAGAAAGACCCGGCTTTTGGTTTAACCTTTACTTTATTAACTACTTCTGACGGAAAGAAGATGGGTAAAACCATGAAGGGTGCTGTTTGGCTTGACCCGAACAAGACCAGTCCTTATGAGTTTTATCAATACTGGAGAAATATTGAAGACAGCAACGTGGAACGATGCTTAGGTTTACTTACCTTCCTGCCAATGGATGAGGTTCGCCGTCTGGGTGCCTTAGAAGGTGCAGAAATTAACAAAGCCAAAGAAGTCCTTGCTTATGAAATCACCAAGATTGTACATGGGGAAGAAGAAGCAAAGAAGGCACAGGAAGCGGCAAGAACTGTATTTGCAAGCGGCGGTATCAGTGAAAATATGCCAAGTATTACTTATACTAAGGCACAGTTAGATGAGGGTATCGATCTGATTTCGGTTTTGGTAGATACCAAGCTTTGCAGTGGTCGTGGAGATGCAAGACGAAATATGGAGCAAGGTGGCGTAAAAATCAATGATGATAAGGTAACGGACCCAACCAGAAAATTACTGGAATCAGATATGGTTGATGGTGCTATTATTATCCGAAAAGGTAAGAAAAACATTTATAAAGTTGTGATTGAAGGATAATAAATCAAACGAGAGGTTCCGACCTCTCGTTTTCTGTCATAGGAGAATACAATGGAAAAATTAGCTTTATCGGATGAGATTCTCATGGAAATTGAGAAGCCAGCCCGTTACATCGGAAACGAAGTCAATAGTGTTGTGAAAGATAAATCAAAGATTGATGTACGGTTTTGTATGTGTTTCCCGGATGCATATGAAATTGGTATGTCTCATTTGGGAATTCAGATTTTATATGACATGTTCAACCGTATGGAGGATGTTTGGTGTGAACGTGTTTATTCCCCTTGGCCGGATTTGGACAAGATTATGCGGGAACAGAAGATTCCCCTGTTTGCCCTGGAGTCTCAAGACCCAATCAAAGAGTTTGATTTTCTTGGCATTACCCTTCAGTATGAAATGTGTTACACCAATGTTCTTCAAGTCATTGATTTAAGCCAGATTCCGTTGATTGCAACGGAACGTGGGGAGAATGACCCAATTGTAATTGGTGGAGGACCTTGTAGCTACAATCCGGAACCCATTGCTGACTTTTTTGATTTGTTTTATATCGGAGAAGGCGAGACGGTTTATCGGGATTTGATGGATGCCTATAAGCAGAATAAACAAAAGGGCGGTTCCCGCAAGGAATTTCTGGAATTGGCGGCTGAAATTGAGGGAATTTATGTTCCTCAATTCTATGATGTTTCTTATCATGATGACGGTACCATTGCCAGTTTTGAACCTAATAATTGTCATGCTAGAAAAAAGATTAAAAAACAGGTAGTCATGGACTTTGACCATACACCATATCCTATGAAACCGGTTGTTCCATATATCAAAGCAACGCAGGATCGTGTTACCCTGGAAATTCAGCGTGGCTGTATTCGTGGTTGTCGATTCTGTCAGGCAGGAGCCATTTACCGTCCGACCAGAGAGAAAAATGTGGAATTGATGAAGCAGTATGCCTTAGAAATGATTCGTAATACCGGACATGAAGAAATTACTTTAAGTTCGTTAAGCTCCAGTGACTATACAGCATTACCGGAGCTGACGGAGTTCCTGATAGAAGAAATGGGTAAATTAAAGGTAAATATTGCCTTGCCTTCTCTGCGAATTGATGCTTTTTCTTTAGATGTTATGAAACGGGTTCAGGATATTAAGAAAAGTAGTTTAACTTTTGCTGCAGAGGCTGGTACCCAACGGCTTCGTAATGTCATTAACAAAGGATTAACTGAGGAAATGATACGGGAGGGTGCTATGAAAGCCTTTCGTGGTGGCTGGACAAAAGTGAAATTCTACTTTATGGTTGGTCTGCCTACGGAAACAGAAGAGGACTTAATGGGAATACCGGAGCTTTGTGAACAGCTTGCCGTGGATTATTATACCATTCCAAAGGAAGAGCGAATTGGTAAAGTGTCGATTACAGCAAGTTCGTCTTTCTTTGTACCAAAGCCATTTACTCCATTTCAATGGGCTTCCATGAATACAGAGGAAGAATTCCTGCAAAAAGCAAGATTTGTCAAGGACGGTTTCTTCCAGCAAAAGAACCGGAAGAGTCTGAATTACCGGTATCACGATGCAGATTTAACCATTATGGAGGGCATTTTCGCAAGAGGTGACCGGAAGCTTTGTCCGGCTATTTTACAAGCTTATCAAGATGGCTGTATCTTTGACGCCTGGCATGAAATGTTTCATCAGGAAATCTGGGACAAGGCTTTTGAAGACCATAAGATTGATATTGATTTCTATACCCATCGGGAACGGTCGGTAGATGAGATACTTCCATGGGATTTTATTGACATTGGTGTGACTAAGCAATTCTTTATTCGGGAATGGGAACGGGCGAAACGTGGAGAGGTTACGCCGAACTGCAAACAGCAGTGTTCCGGCTGTGGAGCAGCAACATTTAAAGGAGGTGTCTGCTTTGAAAATAAGAATTAAATATGCCAAAACAGGTGTACTCCGATACATTGGACATTTAGATGTGATGCGGTACTTTCAAAAAGCCCTTCGAAGGGCCGGATTAGATGTTGCTTATTCTCAAGGATATAGTCCTCATCAACTGATTACCTTTGCGGCACCCTTAGGCTTGGGTGTAACCAGTGAAGGAGAATACTTTGATGCAGAAATGAATTCTGTTACCACCAGTGCTGATATGGTAGAACGTTTGAATGCAACTATGGCAGAAGGCATGGAAATCAAAGATATTGTTGCTCTGAAAGAAGGAGCTAAGACCGCAATGGCAGTAGTTGCCGGTTCAGACTATCTGGTAGACTTTCGGGAAGGATATGTGGAGCCGGAACGCTTTTTACAGGCGGTAGATGCCTTTTATGCACAGGAGCATATTGAGATTATTAAAGTGTCTAAGACAAAGGAAACACTTATGGATATTAAGCCATTTATTTATCAAATGGAGATACGGGATAACCGGATTTATATGCTGCTTTCCACCGGAAGCGTGGATAATATAAAACCGGAACTTGTTATGGAGGCTATGTGTAAGTATTTACAGGTAGAATATCAGAAAATGGCGTTTCAGGTACATCGATTAGAAACCTATATGCGAAACGAACAGGGAGAACTGGTGTCGTTGTTAGAGGCTGGAGACAGAATAAGTTAAAGGATTGGGTGTCCATAATGACAAAAGAATTAGTAATAACCAATTATGAAAATCGTATATGTGCCTGCTTATATGAAGATAGTCAATTAATGGAACTTCAAGTGTTGTCAAAGGATTCCAACACCAACAGTCAGAACCAACTGATGAATAATTCTGACATTTTAGGGAATATCTATGTGGCAAAGGTGCAAAATGTAGTTAAAAATCTGGATGCTGCATTTGTAGAGATTCAACCGGGGCTTGTGTGTTATTATTCCTTAAAGGAAAATCATCATCATTTTTTGAATCCGAAGAATACGGATAAGGTAGTCATAGGTGATGAACTGTTAGTACAGGTGACCAAGGAAGCAATCAAAACGAAAGCTCCTTTGGTCGGCTCTGAATTACAGTTAACCGGCAATCTGGTCATTGTAACCTACGGAAATGGAAATGTGGGAATTTCCAATAAACTTCCAAAGGATGAAAAGACACAGGCAATGAAGGCATCTATAGAAACCAAACTGCCGGAGGGATATGGAGCCATTATTCGAACCAATGCCTATGAAAGTTCCATAGAAGCCTTAGAACAGGAATTTGACCGTTTATTGCAGAAACTATTCCATATTGTGGAACAGGCAAAATTCCACAAGGCATATTCCTGTCTGTATCAGGAACGAACACCACTGGCAAAATTGCTGGATGATTATAATAATAAAGATTTAGTTCGTATCATTACAGATGTTCCAGAGGTACAAGAAGAACTGACTGAACTATTACCGGAAGAAGATAAGAGTAAGGTCGAATACTTCCAACCGGGACTTCAACCTTTATATGCCATTTACCGGCTGGACAGGGATTGGAACGAACTGACCGGAAAGCGTGTATGGCTGAAATCCGGTGCTTATCTGGTTATTGAACAGACAGAAGCAATGGTTGTCATTGATGTCAATACAGGAAAGTCTTTAAATAAGAAAAACCGGGAGGAGCATTTTCTGAAAGTCAATCAGGAAGCCGCAACCGAAATAGCCCGCCAACTTAGACTACGGAATCTATCCGGTATCATTCTGATTGATTTTATCGATATGGAGAAGCTTGAGTATAAAGAACGGTTAGTGGAGCATCTTTGCAGAGAAATTAAGAAAGACCGAATACAGACCAATTACATTGATATGACAAGGTTGAATCTGGTGGAACTGACAAGAAAGAAAGTGCGAAAATCGTTGGGTGAGGTACTGTGAAATATCACGATTTTTTAATAATACGAAATAAAAATATTAACCAAGCAACCATATACAATACCTCCTATATATATTAGTATATGCAACAGAATCAGTGGGTATACAGAAAGTATTTCAGAACTTTTTGCATAGCTTAACAGTATTAAGACATAAATTCATCGACAAAATAAATTATGGTTTCTATGAAAAATATGCTATAATAATACAAACGTTTTAGATATTATTTTCAAGCTAAGGAATAACCGGAAATCTTTAATATGGGGTGTTTTATGAATACAATGTCTATAGAAAATATAATCAAGCAAGTCGTGGCAATCTGTAGAAAGAACGGTGTCAAACACTTGAAATTATTCGGTTCTTTTGCAACTGGAACGAGTACCGACACAAGCGATATCGATTTTGTAATATATGGTTGCAACAATATCCAAGCATTGGAAGAAGATTTGGATCAAATAGAAACTTTAAGAAAAATCGATATCTTTAATTTTGATGATATCCATAATGAATTTTTATTGGAGGACATAGAATTATATGGCAAACAAATATATTAACCGTTACAATTCTTTTTGCAAAAGCTTGTCAAATTTAACAAAAAGCAAAACTGCAGATATGAATGCTGATTTTGTTTTGGAGGGAACGATACAAATTTTCAATCTTACATTTGATATTGCATGGAAAGTGATGAAAGATATTCTTGTGAAACAGATGGGTATGGTTGACTTTGCTCTTGGTTCTCCAAGAGAGGTTTTGCGAGCAGCTTTCAACAATGGTATCATTGATGATGATAATTGGATGAAAATGCTTAATTGTAGAAATCAATTAGCTCATGATTATGATGGCTCATATGCAAGAGAAGTATTTCAAACTATTGTGACTATATATTATGACTTGTTCACAAAATTTAAAAGTAAGTGTTCTGACTATTATAGTGAAGATGTTTTAAAGGATTTAGATCATTTTTAATGTTTATTGCATAAATTCTAACTTCTTGCTTCAAATATTTCATAAATTTTATTGACTTTATTTTCCTAAACGGTTATAATATTTGAGTGTGCCGCACAACGAGGTCGAAGTGTGTCCATTTGACACCACCATAGTTGGCGAGTAATGATAAAAGGAGGATACCAATATGTACGCTATTATTGCAACAGGTGGCAAGCAGTACAAGGTAGCTGAAGGCGATATCATTTTTGTAGAGAAGTTAAATGCAGCAACAGGTGATACTGTTACATTTGACGATGTTGTTGTAGTAAACAATGACAAAGATATTCTTTGCGGTGATAAGGTTGCAAATGCTAAGGTTACAGCTGAAGTTGTAGGCGAAGGCAAGAGCAAGAAGGTTATCGTTTACAAGTACAAGAGAAAGACCGGCTATCATAAGAAGCAGGGTCACAGACAGCCATATACAAAGGTTGAAATTAAAGCTATTAATGCTTAATTGGCAGGTGTCATATGATTCAGGTAACAGTATTTGTTGATTCTAAGAATCAATTTACAGGTTTCCACACATATGGACATGCTGAATTTGCAGAACCGGGTTATGATATTATTTGTAGTGCGGTTTCAGCAATTGTTTTGACAACAGTTAATTCCATAGAAGCACTCACAGATGATGCTTTTAAGGTTACACAGAACCAGGCACAAGGTGAGATTGATTTTCGATTTTGTTCAGTACCGGGAGAACAGGCAAGCTTACTGATTCGTTCCATGGTGATTGGCTTAGATGGGATTTCAAAAGAATATGGAAAAAAGTATTTGATAGTTAACACTAAGGAGGTGTAACGAAAATGATGCAGATGAACCTTCAATTTTTTGCTCACAAGAAGGGTGTTGGTTCTACTAAGAACGGTCGTGACTCTGAAGCTAAGAGATTAGGTGCAAAGAGAGCAGACGGTCAGTTTGTAAAAGCTGGTAACATCTTATACAGACAGCGTGGAACTAAGATTCATCCAGGTGTTAATGTGGGTAAAGGCGGCGATGATACATTATTTGCTTTAGTTGATGGTGTAGTTCGTTTTGAAAGAAAGGGCAGAGACAAGAAACAGGTTTCTATTTACCCAGTTGTTGACAAATAAGATTTTTTTGGGGACACTATGAATAGTGTCCCTATTTTGTTATAAAATTATTTCTGAATGGAAGAAAGCAAGGTGAGACAATGTTTGCAGACAGAGCGAAGATTTACGTCCGTTCCGGTAAAGGCGGCGATGGTCACGTAAGTTTCAGACGAGAATTATATGTGCCGGACGGTGGCCCGGACGGTGGCGATGGTGGTCGTGGCGGCGACGTTATTTTTGTGGTGGACGAAGGTCTCAATACCTTGGTAGACTTTCGAAACTGCCGGAAATACAAAGCCGGTGATGGGGAGGAAGGCGGTAAACGCCGATGTCATGGTGCAGATGGCGACGATATTATATTAAAAGTACCACCGGGAACTGTGATTAAGGATGCAGAAAGCGGTAAAGTGATTCTGGATATGTCCAATAAGAAGGAACCGGTTGTATTCTTAAAAGGCGGCCGTGGTGGTAAAGGAAATATGCATTATGCTACAGCTACCATGCAAGCACCAAAATATGCCCAGCCTGGACAGGATGCCAAAGAACTTTGGATTACATTAGAATTAAAAGTCATTGCAGATGTTGGTTTAGTAGGCTTTCCAAATGTAGGAAAATCTACATTTTTATCCAGAGTTACCAATGCCAGACCAAAGATTGCCAATTATCATTTCACTACCTTACAGCCTAATTTAGGTGTCGTAGACTTAGGTGACAGTCAGGGATTTGTCATTGCTGATATTCCTGGTATTATTGAAGGTGCCGCAGAGGGAACCGGACTTGGACTGGAATTTTTGCGTCATATCGAGCGAACCAAAGTGCTGATTCATTTGGTAGATGCTGCATCCACTGAAGGACGGGATCCAATTAACGACATACAGGCAATTAATTATGAATTAAAGAAATATGGAATTGACATAGAATCAAAACCACAGGTTATTGCAGCAAATAAGATAGATGTCATGTCAGAAATGGAACGGGAAACGGTATTAGATTTAATTCGGGAAGAAATGGAGCCATTAAAGATTCCTGTTTTTCCTATTTCAGCTGTTTCCGGAGAAGGTATAAAGGAATTACTTTGGCACGTACAAGGTATATTAAAAGAATTACCACAGGAAACCATTGAATTTGAACCGGAATTCGATCCATCTGTATTTGCTGATGATATTACCCTTCCATTTGAAGTAACTTATGACGAAAAGGAAGATGAATATGTGGTAGAAGGTCCTAGAATTGAACGTATGCTTGGTTACACCAATCTGGAATCTGAGAAAGGTTTCCGGTTCTTCCAGGAATTTTTGAAGAAAAATGGAATTCTGGACGAATTAGAAGCCTTGGGAATTCAAGATGGCGACACCGTACGTTTATATGGTCTTTCCTTTGATTATTACAAATACTGATAGAATGTGT
>CAMEWU010000102.1 GCA_945946715.1 uncultured Clostridium sp.
ATACACCGATTTCATGGTTAAAAGTATATGTTCCGGACTTAAATGTGTCTGTGGAACAATTTGTAGATGATATAACATTATCCGGTTCTCATGTGGAGAGTTTTGAAAAGAAGGATAAGAATTTAGAGAAAATTGTTGTTGGTAAGATTGAGAAAATCGAACGCCATCCGGATGCAGATAAGTTAATTGTGTGTCAGGTAAATATTGGTGAAGAAGCGCCAATTCAGATTGTAACAGGTGCACCAAATGTAAAAGAAGGAGATTTGGTACCAACTGTATTAGACGGCGGTAAGGTTGCCGGTGGTCATGATGGCGGTCCGCTACCGGAAAATGGGATTAAGATTAAAAAAGGTAAATTACGGGGTGTAGAATCCTTTGGTATGATGTGTGCCATTGAGGAATTAGGTTCCAGCCGGGACTTATATCCGGAGGCACCGGAAAATGGTGTGTATGTATTCCCTGCTGATTCTAAGGTGAAGCCTGGTGATGATGCCATTGAAGCCTTAGGGTTACATGATGCAGTGGTGGAATATGAAATCACCTCTAATCGTGTGGACTGCTTCAGTATGATTGGTATGGCAAGAGAAGTAGCAGCAACCTATGGACTTCCATTTCATCCGCCGGTTGTACCGGATACCGTAAAAGGCGGCGATGTATTGAATTATGCCTCTGTAGAAGTAGAAGCAACTGATCTCTGTCCAAGATACTGTGCAAGAGTTGTTAAAAACTTAAAGATCGGACCTTCTCCAAAGTGGATGCGGGAGCGTCTGGCAGCACAGGGAATTCGTTCCATTAACAATCTGGTGGATATCACCAACTATGTTATGGAAGAATATGGCCAGCCAATGCATGCCTTTGATTTGGATACGGTTGCCGGACATAAGATTGTTGTAAAACGGGCAAAAGATGGTGACAAATTCGTTACCTTAGACGGTCAGGAACGTACTTTGGATTCCGGCGTTCTTATGATTTGCGATGGCGAGAAGGAAATTGGTATTGCAGGTATTATGGGTGGTGAAAATTCCATGGTAACAGATAGCATTTCCACCTTATTATTCGAAGCTGCCTGCTTTGATGGAACCAATATTCGTCTGGCGTCTAAGAGAATCGGACTTCGTACCGATGCTTCCTCTAAGTTTGAAAAGGGCTTAGATCCGAATCTGGCATTGGAAGCAATTAATCGTGCTTGCCAGTTGGTAGAAGAGTTAGGCTGTGGTGAAGTAGTAGAAGGTGTGATTGATATTTATCCAAATCCGGTAGAACCATGGAAGCTTCCATTTGAGCCGGAGAAAATGAACCGTCTGTTAGGTATGAATGTGCCGGAAGACTTAATGTTAGAATATTTTAGCCGTTTAGGCTTAACCTATGAAAAAGAGAGTAATCAGTTGACCATTCCGACGTACCGTCAGGATTTGCATTGCATGGCTGATTTGGCAGAGGAAGTGGCACGTCTGTATGGTTATGATAAACTTCCGTCTACGCTTCCTTGTGGAGAGGCAACCGTTGGTAAGAAATCTTTTGAAATGTTAGTCGAGGATATTGTACGGGATGTATGTGAAAACAATGGTTTCTCCGGTGGCATGACCTATTCCTTTGAAAGTCCGAAGGTATATGATAAGTTATTGATTCCGGAGGATTCTGAACTGAGAAAGGCAATTGTAATTGCGAATCCATTGGGAGAAGATTTCTCTATTATGAGAACCATTTCCTTAAATGGTATGATTACTTCTTTAGCAACCAACTATAACCGTAGAAATAAGGATGCCCGGTTATATGAGATTGGTAATATTTATCTGCCAAAGGCACTTCCTTTGACAGAGCTTCCGGAAGAACGGAAGATGTTGACACTGGGTATGTATGGAGAAGGTGATTTCTTCACCATGAAGGGTGTGGTAGAAGAATTGTTCCGAAAGCTGGGATTGTATCAGGCATTTACCTACAATCCACAGGGCGGATATCCGTTCTTACATCCGGGTCGTCAGGCCGCTATTGAAAAAGGGGATAGGGTTATCGGATATATTGGACAGCTTCATCCGGAAGTAGTAGATAATTACGATATGAAGGGAGAGGCATATGTAGCAGTAATTGATTTGCCATTGTTGGCATCTATGGCTACATTTGAAAGAAAATATGAGGGAATTGCGAAATTCCCAGCCAGTACACGGGATTTAAGTATGGTAATGGATAAGAGTATTTTCGTAGGACAGATTGAAGCCATTATTAAGAAGCATGGTGGTAAACTGTTAGAGAGTTATCAATTATTCGATGTTTATGAAGGTGAGCAGGTTGGTGCCGGCAAAAAGTCTGTTGCATATAGTATGACTTTCCGTGCTAAAGACCGTAATCTGGAGACAAATGAGGTAAACGCGATTACCGATAAGATTGTAGAAGCATTGAAAAAGCTTGGTGTAGAACTGAGAGGCTAAGCATGAAATTAAGTGATTTTAATTATGAACTTCCGGAGGAACTGATTGCACAGGATCCTCTGGAAAAACGGGATAACTCCAGATTGATGGTACTTCACAGGGCAACCGGTGAAATTGAGCATAAGCACTTTTATGATATTATTGATTATCTGAATCCGGGGGATTGTCTGGTGGTAAATAACACTAAGGTTATTCCGGCACGTTTGATGGGTGTCAAGGAAGGTACTGGAGCTTCCATCGAAGTGCTTTTATTAAAACGCAAAGAGGAAAAGGTATGGGAAACCTTGGTGAAACCGGGTAAAAAGGCAAGGATTGGAGCCAGAATCAGTTTTGGAGATGGACTGTTAGTTGGTGAAGTCATAGATGTGGTGGAGGAAGGAAATCGGTTGATTCGCTTTGAATATGAAGGCATCTTTGAGGAAATCTTAGACCAATTAGGACAAATGCCATTGCCGCCATATATTACCCATCAGTTGCAGGATAAGAACCGTTATCAGACTGTCTATGCAAAATATGACGGCTCGGCAGCAGCACCCACTGCAGGTCTTCATTTTACAGAAGAATTACTGAAAAGAATTGAAGAAAAAGGGATTCGGATTGCAAAGGTTACCCTGCATGTTGGTTTGGGAACCTTTCGACCGGTAAAAGAAGAAAATGTCTTAGACCATCATATGCATTCGGAATTCTATATGGTAGACGAAGAAGCAGCACGTATCATTAATGAAACCAAAGCGGCAGGTGGACGGGTGATTTCTGTAGGAACTACCAGTACCCGAACCTTGGAATCGGTTGCAGAGCCGGACGGACATATTCCGGTAAAAAGTGGATGGACAGATATTTTTATTTATCCGGGATATCAATTCAAAGCCATTGACTGCCTGATTACTAATTTTCATCTGCCGGAATCCACATTAATTATGCTGGTATCTGCATTGGCAGACAGGGAAACCATTCTCCATGCCTATGAGATAGCGGTTCAGGAAAAATACCGGTTCTTTAGCTTTGGGGATGCGATGTTTATAGAATAGAGTGAATAAATTATGGGTTAACGTAGGTATCTACAACCGCGGTTTCGAGGATATAGGTCCACACGAAGTGCATTTTGCGGGTCTGCATTAAGCATATAGATTCGAAGCCGAATGGTACACTGGAACGTTAACCCATAATTTAATAAACATATCTTAACTATCTGAGTCGAAAAAATACGAAGACTAACGATGGGATTCGAGGCTCTTTCAAGGTACAATAAGAGTACAGAACATAAGAATGAAGGAGCTGAAACACTATGATTCGTTATGCCATGACCGTATCGAACAGTACCCAAGAAGAAGATGTAGAATCAACCAGTTATGGACTTCGGGCGATGAATGAAAAGGGAGAGGAATTATTGTCCATTCCGAATATCAGCACCAGAGTAGAGGATGTAGAGTATTTGGTTAATCATTTTAATCAGGTACGGGTGCATCGGGATCAGTTTTACAATTAAGGAAAGAAGAGATACAGGTGTTTGGAAAGAAAAAGCCATTGGAATATGATAAAACAAAGAAAAAACCGGTAGTACGCATAAGTATCTGTACAGGGGAACAAGTTGCAGGATTCAAGGATATAAAAACCGGAAAGTTTGAAGATGTTATGCTGATTTCTAACGATAAGGATATGAAAGAATTTCTGCGAATGTATGGGATTCAGGCAGAGGATATTTCGAAAGAGTGGTAACAATAGAATTAGTAAGGATATAGTAAAGTCGTCAAAGCAATCGATATGTTTTGACGACTTTGCTATTTAATTAGTTAGTTGTTTAACAGCATAAGGAATCTAAATCCTGATAGAAATTAGGATAAGAGATATTGACGCATTCGGCACCTGTAATTTCTGTTGTACCTTCCGCATTCATACCTGCAATGGCAAAGCTCATGGCGATGCGATGGTCTAATTTGCTGTCGATTACTGCACCATGCAGTGGATTTCCTCCACGAATAATCATTCCGTCATTTGTGGCTTCAATTTCAGCTCCCATAGCAGATAGATTCTGTACCATTACGTCAATACGATTGGATTCTTTTACTTTTAATTCCTGTGCATCCTTGATAATTGTAGTTCCATTTGCAAAACAGGCCAGTATAGCAATAATAGGGAGTTCATCAATCAGCTTTGGAATGACAGCACCTTCAATGGTAGTACCGGTTAGGGTGCTGGTGCGGACCGTGATATCTGCAGTTGGTTCACCAATTTTGTCATTTATGTGTTCTAATGTAATATCTGCTCCCATAGCCTTACAAACATCTAAAATACCATCTCTGGTAGGATTAATTCCAACATTCTTAATGGTAATACATGAGTTCGGTGTTATCAGTCCGGCTACGATAAAATATGCAGCAGATGATATATCACCTGGAATGGTGATTTTCTGAGCTGTTAGTTTTGATGCGGGTTGTACAGTTGCAGTCGTACCATTACAGTGGATATTGACCCCGAAGGATTCAAACATCAACTCTGTATGATTGCGAGAAACATATGGCTCTGTTACACTGGTTTCTCCTTCTGCATAAAGACCGGCAAGTAGAACCGCTGATTTGACTTGGGCAGAAGCCACTGGGGATTGATAGTGTATACCATGTAAAGGGCTACCCTGAATAAGAAGGGGAGCACAGTCGTTTCCATGAATACTGGTGATTTTGGCACCCATCTGGGAAAGAGGGAGCATAATCCGTTTCATTGGACGCTTCTGGATGGAAGCATCGCCATTCACTGTACTGGTAAAATTCTGAGCTGCTAGAATACCAGACATTAATCGTGTGGTAGTACCGCTGTTTCCGACATCCAGAAGTTCCGTAGGCGCTTTGAGATTATGAAGACCAAGACCATGTATGTGTACGGTGTTAGTAGTAGGATTATTCTCAATTGTAACACCCATTTTCTCAAAACAGGAAATGGAAGAAAGGCAGTCAGCACCTTGAAGAAAACCGGTTACTTCCGTAACACCTTCTGCCAGGGAACCAAGCATAATACTACGGTGTGATATAGATTTATCACCAGGGACGGTAATTTCACCCTTAAGGGTGTTCTTTTTCGTAAATTGCATAGGGATAACTCCTTTATAAAATGTTAGCGTTCATATACGGTATAACCGGATTCACGAAGCAGGATGGCAGCAGTAGCAGCTGCCTTATTTTCATAAAAGGAAATACGTAGAACGCCTTCTTCATCTTCCCGGTTATGGGAAATACCAATATTTTTTAAATTAATATTCTCTTTGCTGATACAATTGATAACTCCTGCTATTGCACCCGGTTCATCCGGAATATCAACAAATATTTCATAATTCATACGGATAACCCCGGTAGCATTGTTAGGAATGGAATCCCGGTACTGTTGGGCATCACGGAAAAATGAATGAATATAGCCTGTATCTTTTTTATGTATCGCCTGTACCATTTGCTGCAAGTCTTCGATATATTCTTCCAAACCGGCAACAATATTGTTGGAATTACTGAGAAGAATATGTTCCCAGATAACCGGATTTGAGGAAGCAATTCTGGTAATATCTTTAAATCCTCCGGCAGCCAGTTGCCGGAACATTCCTTTAGCATCATCATGTTCCCGTACCAGATTTACCAGTTCTGAAGCAATAATATGTGGAATATGACTGATATATGCAGTTGTCTGATCGTGACGGGCTGGTGAATAGACAATGGTAATTGCGCCCAGGTCTTCGATAAAAGTACAAAAATCATCAATCTTTTCCTGTGCAACAGAAGAAGAAGGTGTGATGAAATAATATGCATTTTCGATTAAATGATCATTTGCTGCTTCGTAGCCGGAACGCTCGGAACCAACCATAGGATGTCCGCCGATAAAAGAAGCGGATAAATCCATGTCTAAAACAGCTCGATAGATATCTGTTTTGACACTGCCTACGTCTGTCAGGATGCATTCGGGCTTCATACATGTTTTCAGAATAGAAAGATATTCGATATTGTAATGTACCGGAGCACAAAGAAATATGTAATCACAGGAAGCAAAGGACTCGTCGATGTTGGAAACCGGTTTGGTAACAGTGCCATCTTCAACTGCCATGCGTAATGCATGGTCATCAATGTCATATGCAATTATAGTATAATCGGGAAAGATTCTTCGGATGGATTTGGCGATAGAACCACCAATTAACCCCAGACCGATAAAACCGATTGTAAATGATTTTGATAAATTCATCTTTTTGCCTTTCTTTTCTTTATGGTACAAAATTCTATACTGGGATTGTATCCCGAAAACTTTATGATGTCAATGCGTTAATGTAATAAAGTGGCTAGCTCATCTTTGGTTAATTTTCGGCTGGAACCAACCGGAAGAGTATGGTCTAAAACCAGCGTTCCCATACGGATACGCTTTAAATAGGTAACTTGACAGCCTACTGCTTGAAACATGCGTTTTACTTGATGGAACTTCCCTTCTTGAATGGTAAGATGAGCAGTTGTTGGCGAAAGAAGTTCCAACTTGGCCGGAAGTGTTTTTTTAGGCTCACCAATATCAATTCCATCTTGAAATTGTTGAACGGCAGATTCCGGTATAATAGTATCAACTTCTACATAATAGGTTTTATCCACATGTTTCCTGGGAGATAATAACCGATGGGCAAGTTCGCCATCATTTGTAATAAGAAGGAGACCTTCGGTATCTTTATCCAGTCGTCCAACGGGGAATAAATCAGCATGAGTAGGATCATCGATTAATGAAATTACGGTTTGGCAGTCGGAATCTGTAGTAGCACTGACTGTTCCGGCTGGCTTATTTAACATATAATATACGAAAGTATCCCGATGAACGACGGTTCCCTGGTATTCAACAATGTCCTGTTCCGGTTGAATTTTTATATCTCCAGACTTGGGAACTATACCATTGATAGTAACAATCCCTTTTTTTATATATTGTTTTACCTGACTACGGCTGCCAATACCGGCATCAGCTAAATACTTGTCTAAGCGTATGAATGACATTTTTAGGCTCCTTTTAAACAACTTTCTTAGAAATGATTATGACATATGCCAACTTGACACGCAAGCAGGAATCTGCTATAGTTGGCTTGTAACAAAAATGTAACATTTCATAACAGATTATTCATAAATCGTCTGACGATTATCAGAGGATTCAGAAAAATCAAAATGGAGAAATAATTATGAAACGGATGAAATATGGTAGACAACATATCATTGGCAGATTAATATTAAGTGCTACGACTGTAGCTGTATTGGTAACAGCTATAGGCATAAAGATTTCCAAAGATAGTCCATCAGGCTTGGAGATGCCTGAAGCAGAATTTGTTTCCATGAGAGTAATGGAGGGAAGTGGTGTTTATGATGAACTGGTTGAAAGTTCTACAGAAGCCATGGAAGTTCAGGTGGTAGCATCCGTGGAATCCTCTCCATATGATGGAAGATTTATTGCAAATATTACAGATACTTTGAATGTACGTTCTGCAGCAACAACAGATTCAGATGTTGTTGGGAAAATGTATCCGGGATGTGTAGGTGACATTGTTGGTACAGAAGGTGACTGGACGCAGATTACATCGGGCAATGTAAATGGATATGTAAAAACAGAGTACATTGTAACAGGAAAAGAAGCAGAACCTTTGGCAGAAGAATATGGAAAAACCATTGGTACGGTAACCGGTGACATTATAAA
>CAMEWU010000103.1 GCA_945946715.1 uncultured Clostridium sp.
AAGTGGGAGGATTCCTTACGACCTGCGTGCACATCAGTGCACTACCCCTGAGCACAAAGTGCGTTTTGCGGGTCTGCATTAAGCATATAGATTTGAAGCCGAATGGTATACTGGTGCGTTAAACCATAATTTAAAAATAATACATCTCAAAATGTAATATATAATAGTGATTGTTAATAATATAAAATAAATTTGCATAAAAAGTATTTACAAATAAATGGAAGTGTGATATGCTAAAAAAGCAATAGGAAAAACACAGAAAGGAGGAGCATAATACAATTTGTTATTATTATAATACTTACGGTTGCAGTGATTTTTGATATACGAAGCTACCGCATACCGAATCTGCTTATTGTGATTGGTTTGATTTTAGGAGTTACATATTCCTTTTGTTTCAACAGTTGGAATGGATTGTTGGATTCTGTTTTTGGAATTGGTATGCCCATTCTGTTATTGCTAATATTACACCGGTTACGAATGTTGGGAGCAGGCGATATTAAACTATTTGCTGTAATTGGAGGATGGATCGGACATTCTATTATAAATGTTATGATTTATTCTTTTGTGGCTGGAGGGATTCTCGCAGCTATTCAAATGTTGTGTCACCATAATCTGGTGAATCGTATGTTATTTTTCTGGAATTATATTCAATCTTGTTTCCGTGCAAGACAGATAATCCCATATGAAAGTGGTTTTGATCAAGGAAATACAAAGAATACTATGCATTTTTCTATTGCTATTTTAGTCGGCTTTGTAAGCTGGCTGATTGAGAGGCAGGTGATTGATTGAAACGATATCAGGTGCTTCTTTATGATGAAGAAGCAGCATTTGTACAGGCATTGATGAATTATGTGAATCGTAATGCCCAAATCCCCATATTGATTTTTGCTTTTACCAATATCGCAGATGTAAGGGAATATATTCGTGAGCATGAAGTTGACTTATTAATCATGCCGGAAGAGATGTCAGGAGATGCAATATGGAATCATTTGTCGACTCCTGTTTTGTGGATGGTGGAAGAGTGGATAGCAGGCGAATTGGAAGATGACAATAAGATAATTCGGTATTCGTCGGCATCTGAGTATGTTAAAAAAATGCTGCTTTTGCTCAGTAATCAAAATAAGTTGTTTCAGGAAGGGTGGGATTGTGTCAGTATAGCGGTTTATTCTCCGATTGGAGGAAAGGAAGTATCAAGATTTGCACAGCTTTTAAGCAGTGCTCAGTTACAGACAGAACAGAATCCATTTAAAACCGGAGTTTATCTTCCATGGGAAGAGTTTTGTGAGGAAATAGATCCGCATTGTAGGATGGAGGAGTTGTTATATCATGTCAAACAGCATACCGGAAATATTTCAATGAAGATGAAAACGCTTTCCTGTAGCACCCAAGGGTATGACACAATACCAAATGCAGTGGATTATCAGGAATTGAGAGAACTGACGATGGAAGATTTGCATTGGTTATTTCAGACCCTTAAGAAGGAGGGGTATTATCATTTTCTAATTGCAGATATTGGACCGGGCAGTTTACCCACTTTGGAGTTGCTGACAGAATTTGATGTAATATATCTACCCTATGTAAGAGATACTGATTCGGGGAAAAAGTTCGAATGCTTTCTCCGAAGCATGCAGCAACAGCAGTATTGGAATACTTTTTCAGAACGTTGTTATCCGGTGGCCGTTACAATGCAGTCGTTGACTCATGAAAGAATCCGGTTGTTGGAAACAAAGCGAAAAGCAGGAACAGTCGTACCTTTAAGAAAAGGTGGTGAAGGGATTGGAGGAACAGATTTGTAAAGATATTGAGGAGAAGATACGAGAAGCTTGTAACAGCATGACGACAGTAGAAGACCAACAGATTAGGGAAATGATAGACACTGCTATTATGGAAAAATCCAGAGAAACCTATATACCATTACAGTCAAAACTGCACATTTGCAATCAGGTATTTCATGCAGTAAGGGGATATGATTGCTTGGAAGATTTGTTAGAGCAGGAGGATATTACAGAAATCATGGTAAATGGATATCATACGGTTTTTGTAGAGCGGAATGGAGTATTAGAGGCCTGGAATGGTGGGTTTTCTTCTGAAGAAAAATACATGGATGTAATTCAACAAATGGTTGCCGGGTGCAATCGAATTGTGAATGAAAGTAATCCGATTGTAGATGCAAGGCTTAAGGATGGTTCTCGTGTCAATATCGTATTGCCACCGGTAGCATTGGACGGGGCAGTTATGACCATTCGAAAGTTTCCCAAGGAGACCTATAGTATTCAGGATTTGGTTCGAAGGAAAATGCTGTCAGATGAAATGGCAGAGGTGTTGCAGCTACTGATATGGAGCAGATACAATATTATGATTTCCGGTGGGACAGGGTCAGGAAAAACCACTTTCTTAAATGCACTGGCAAATCAAATAAGCAGTCAGGAGCGGATTATTACCATAGAAGATTCGGCAGAATTGCAGATTCGTGAGATTCCGAATCTGGTCCGCTTAGAGGTAAAGAATGCAAATCTGGAAGGAAAGCAGGCGATTACTATTAAAGATTTAATCCGAAGTGCTCTACGGATGCGACCTTCTCGTATTATCGTAGGAGAAGTCCGGGGAGAAGAAGCTATAGATATGTTGCAGGCAATGAATACAGGACACAGCGGTTCTCTATCAACCGGTCATGCAAATTCAGCAAAAGATATGTTATCCCGTTTGGAAACAATGGTTTTAATGGGTATGGAGCTTCCTCTTCTGGCAATACGACAGCAGATTGCTTCTGCAATTGATATCATTGTGCATTTGGGCAGACTTCCTAATGGAAATCGGAAAGTAATGGAAATTGTTGAGATACAAGGTCTGCTGGAAGGGGAAATACAGTTGCATACGCTATATCGCTATTGTGCGGATGAACAGGATGGAAGCTCCAATGCTGTAAATGGAACAGGATTACCAAAGGACTGGAAACGAATGGAGGGACTACAGCATGAAGAAAAACTTAAAGAAACCGGATATTTGGAACAGTATCAAAAGTTGTTTTACAATTGAATGTTTTTTCATATCGCTGGCAGGAGCGACTGGGTGCATGGGTATCGGATATCTGTTCTATGATTCATGGATTGGTGGAGTGTGCCTGTTGCCCGGAATATTGCTTTTGTCCCGGAGATATAGAATCTGGAAAGAAAAGCAGGAATTAACTAAAAAGAGAATAGAATTCAAAGAGTTGCTGTATGTATTGTCCGGAAAATTGAAAGCAGGGTATTCCATGGAAAATGCATGGATGGCAGCAGAGCAGGATTTAGAAATAATGTTTTCGGCGAAAAGTCTGATTCTAAAGGAGATGCAAAGAGTTACTGCACAGTTACAGGTAAAAATAGCTATGGAACAGGCTGTTTCAGAGTTTGCACAAAGAAGTCGGTTGGAAGAAGCACAGAGCTTTGCAGAGGTGTTCTCTACAGCAAAACGAAGTGGTGGAAACCTGGTACATATGATGGATAAGACCACCGCTGTTTTGACTGAAAAGATGGAAGTTGAACAAGAGATACAGACCATGTTATCCGGGAAAAAACTAGAGCAAAAAATCATGTGTGGCATGCCTGTATTAATGCTTTTATATTTAAAACTTACCAATGCTCAATATATAGAGCCACTGTATCATAATGGACTTGGAATCGCTATTATGACCGCATGTCTTATTGGAACTGTAATTGCCGGCTGGTGGGGAAGTAAAATGATAGAAATTGAGGTGTAGTTGTAGTATGAGGAAACTGGCAGAATTTCTATATGATTGCTTAAAAAGGCATAGAAGTCCTTTTATAGAAAGTATTCGTAAAAAAGTTGCACGTTTATCGAGAGGAACACCGGAGCAAATAGAGACAGAAGTTGCACAGTATATTGTAGGCACATTGAAACAGATTTTGATTGTGTTATTTGTTGTGCTTGCTTTGGGAATATTGGTGCTGATCTATGATTTTGGAAACCAGACGAAAGGAATCTGTTTTGAACGAAGCGATTATGGAGAGGACGCAGTATCCTACATATTGGAGTATGAAAGCCAGGATAAGAAGCTGCAAACTGTATCTGTAACTGTAGATTCTGTGCTATATCATCCGGAAGAACTGGAAGATATCTTCCAACAGGGATTCTTCTATCTGGAGCAGAATATGCTGGGAGAGAATGAAAGCCTGGGTAAAATCAAAAAAAATCTGAATTTGGAAACAGTGATTCCCAATAGTGGATTGACGGTAAAATGGAGTAGTGACAATTATGAACGTCTGGATGAAAAAGGGACAATAAAGAATGAAGATTTGCAAAAACCGGAATTGGTTTGTCTGACGCTGGAATTAAGTTATCAGGAGCAGGTAGAAATCAGAGAATATCAATTAATGATTTATCCCAAAGAGTGGACGGAAGTTGAAATGGAACAAAAGCAGATACAGACCGCAATTGAAGAAATTTTGGCTGAGCATCCATATGAGAAGGAGGTATATCTACCAACGGATATTCAAGGTGTAACGCTTCAAAGAAAAAATCATGCAGGAGCCAGAGGATGGCTTATATGCGGATTTGGAGTTGCAATTTGCTGCCTGCTCTGGTTTCGGCAAAAGGAAGAATTAAATAAGCAAATTCAAAAACAAAAACATGAATTATTACGAGAGTATCCGTTCCTTGTAAACCAGTTAGTGTTATTTCTGGGTGCAGGGACAACAATCAGAGGTGTATTTGAGCGGATTTTAAGCCGGTATGAGAAGCAGGATGGAATCAATTCTGAGTTATTTCGGGAACTTACATACATGTGGAATGAAATGCGTATGGGAGTGCCTCAGGAACAGGCATATTTAAATATGGGAAAACGAATAGGATTGTTGCCGTATATGAAGCTGACAACGCTGTTGGTTCAGCAGATTCGAACCGGTTCACGTGCGTTGGCAGAAGAACTGGAACAGGAAGAACATTCTGCCTTTGAGCAGCGAAAAGAACAAGCCAAAAAAATGGGAGAAGAAGCAGGAACAAAACTGCTGTTTCCCATGATTATCCTTATGTTGATATCAATGATAATCGTGGTGTGCCCTGCGTTGCTTCAAATGATATCAAATTAGCAGATTTAAGTAAATGATAGAAAAAGGAGGAACAACATATGGAAGGAATCAAAGATTTTTTAATTGGAGAACACTCAGAGGATGGAATGGGTGTAGTAGAAGTTCTACTGATTATTGTGGTGTTGATTGCTATGGTAATTATTTTTCAAAAGCAAATTACAGAATTGGTTAATAAGATATGGAAATCGATTAATCGTGATGCGGCTACTGTTTATAAATAAAAGGATAGGAATATGAAGAATAAAAATAAAGGGCAGATATCCGTATATGCCTGTGCTATGTTGTGTGTGTTTCTGATTCTGATTGTTACTGTGCTGCAGGGAATTCGAATTTGGGAAGGAAAGGCAAAGTGTCGACAATCGTTAGCAGGAGCAGTGGATAGCCTGAAGGGAGATTACCAGCCGGATTTATTCCGGCGGTATCATCTCTTTGCAATTGATAAAACATATTATGGCAGGGGAGAAGGATATCTGGAAGAACGAGCAATTGCATATTTAGATTACAACTTAAATCCTGGAAATTCTTATTATGATTATCGTGTAAAGGATGTTATATTATCTGATTCAAACTCTCTTTTAGAAGAGGAATTGACAGGATTCAAACAGCAGATTCAGGCTTATATGAAATTGAAACTTCCTGTTCATTTTGCAGAAGTACTGTTGGAACGACTGGGACAGAAGGAACCGGAAGAAGAGTTGGAAGAGCAATGGGAAGACTTGGCTTCTGAGACAGAAGATAGTACATTTTCCATCGATGATGTTGGAATACTGGATATGGAAGATATTCAGACGTTGGGATTAGAGGAAGAATTATCTGTATTAGGAGTGACCAATGAGGAAAGCATTACAGTAGATGATTTATTAGGGTTGAATCTAATTGAAGAAGGGTATCTGACGGATCCTAGAAAAGCGTTAGATGAGATACAGGATGCCGGCATCTTATATGCTGTTATGCCGGAACATGCGGATGAGATATCAAAGGAATCGATTGATATGACGAAACTGCCTTCTGCCGGATACAGAAGTATTAGTCAATCTGGCTGGAAGTTGCCGGGACAGTTGGAAATGATTCAGAATATCTCTGGGTTTTCAATCGATAGCTTGCAGATTCCGAGTCTGGGTCTGCCCAATGATTATGCAGAAGACCTTTATGGTGTAGTATATGCACTGGATTCGTTTCAATATGCAGGACATATGGAAGCGGAGACTGACAACTATCATGCATTGGATTATGAGGTTGAATACATTCTGGCAGGGAAGGATTCCGATTATGAGAATTTGTCTGAAGTGGCAGGATGTCTATGTATGATTCGCTTCATACCGAATGCTGCTTATGCATTGTCTGATGAAACCATGCAGAAAGAAGCTTTGGCGGTTGCTACACTGATTTTAGCACCCTTTGACCTGCTTCCGGCAGCAAAACCGGTGTCATATGTTCTACTTGTTTGCTGGGCATATGGTGAAAGCCTGTTAGATGTGAAAGGGCTTTTGCAAGGAGAATATGTTCCGCTATGGAAAGATAAAACCACTTGGCAGTTATCCTTAAATAACATAAAGGAACTGGCACAGGAGAAAGCGACAGGATGCCAGAAGGAAAAGGGGTTAAATTATGAGGAGTATCTGATGCTGATGCTATGTACTATGCCGGATTCTGAGTTGAAGTACTATCGGATGCTGGATGTGATGCAGTTGAATTTACAGGAGCAGATTCCGGAGTTTAAAATAGAGAACTGTATCTATGAGTTTCAACTTCAAACGGAGATAGAAGAAGGAAACCATGTGTGGTATATGGAAACACAAGGAAGCTATATAGAAGAAACAGAGTAGAAAGGAGGTGCTTTGAAATGCATACTTACTTTAGATATGCTTCGGATTCTTTGAAGCAGAATTGGAACAATTCGTTCTATTATTTTCAATACACATATCAAAAAATGCAAAAAAATAAACATATCGCTCCCGATAACAAGACTCCAACAAAAATAACAAAATTTCTTTGTGTCATTCGAAGTAAATATACCTCTTGCAGTAGAAGACATCCGAAGGCCCCCCATGTCGGTAAGTATGCAGTTCAAAGCACCTTAAGTGAATTAGAATCTAATCAGGGTTCAGCTACCATTGAAGCAGTGTGCATTATGCCAATTCTATTGTTTGCATTCTGGGCCTTTTATTCCATGGGACAGATATATATATTGGAAAACCAGATTTATCAGGCAACAATGAATACAGCAGATTATTTGGCAGAATATGCATATCTGGCAGAAGATACAGGAATCGAACTGTTGGGCACTGGTGCAGCCTATGTCGTGATGCAGGAATATCTTCCCAAAGATAGACGTATAGAGAACTATGTGACGGGAGGACCAAAGGGTTTGGTTATTACCAGCCCGGTAATACTGGATGAAGAGGGGTTCTTTTGCCTACAGGTTCGATACAGTGCACGAATACCGGTACCACTTTTACAAGACTTATCCTTCCCTGTTGAGGTTCAGGTATGTCAAAAGGCATATACCGGTTATCAGGAAAAGGGAAAGGCAGATGCAGATCAAAGGTATATATATCTAACGGAATACAGCAGTGTATATCATAATTCACGGAGCTGTAGTCATCTGGATTTAACAGTGTTTCCTGTATCGGCAGTTGCGTTGCAATCTGTTTATGGGAATTTGAAACCCTGTGATTTTTGTGGCAACAAAACCGCAGATACCTATTATGTGACGGCGACAGGAGACTGTTATCATACCTCTATGGAATGCAGCGGGTTAAAGAGAACCGTCCGCAGAGTTCCGTTCAGTCAAGTATCCGGTTATCTGCCTTGTAGTCGATGCGGAGAATAAGGATGTGAGGAATATGAACAATATTCAAAGGCAAAAGAATAGTGGAAGTACTGTAG
>CAMEWU010000104.1 GCA_945946715.1 uncultured Clostridium sp.
TATTTCTGCCTGTGCTATGATTTTTGGATTTCATGTGGTTATTAATGAATTTTATTTTTCATCGGACATTGATTATCTGCTACCGCTTCCTGTGCGTACCCACGAATTAATTCTGGCTAAATTCTGGGTTACTTATTTGTCAGAAAGTGTTATGGAATTCATGGTGATTTTCAGTGCCTATATCGGATATATACTTGCTATGGGAATTACTCCCATTGGAGTTATAACCGGGCTGCTGGGAACTATGACACTGCCGATTGTTCCTCTGGTTTACTGTGGAATCGCCAGTATGGTAATCATGTTCCTGTTTCAGGGAATCCGGAATCGGAAAATATTAAATGGGTTAATGGGTGTCATGACTATAGTTTTGATTGCAGGTACCTTTTTCTCCTTTCGGGGATTGGAAGGCTTTTCTGTAGATACCTATGTGGCTTCCCTGACCAGTGGCGAAAATGGGTTTCTGAATGCCATGAATGTGATTTTCTATCCGGGATATCTGTTGATACATAGTGCTGCATATGGTAAATGGAGTGAGGTTTTTCTTTATCTTGGGATTAACATGGTACTTCTGGTGATATTTATGGCAGTTGCAAATGCCATCTATATGCCGGGATTGTATAGCTTTAAGTCGGTAGCTAATAAGAAAGAACATGGAAAACAGAAAGCCTATACCCAGTCCCAACAATCCATCTTTCAGGCATACTTAAAAAAAGAATTAAAAACCATATTTCGAACGCCGGCATTTGTATCCAACTGTGTTCTGATTAATTTTTTCTGGCCGGTGATGATTGTAATTGTCTGTATGATGCAGAAGGGAAGTGGTTCCATTACTCGTTTTATTGAAATGGTGCAGGAAGGAAACGTAATGGCATCGATACTGGTTCTGTCATTATTTCTGGCATTAGCGGCATTGACAACGGCAGCCAATGGACTGGCTTCCAGTTCCTTTACCAGAGAAGGTGCCCATATCGATTTTATGAAATACATACCGGTCAGTTATGAACTGCAGGTGCAGGTAAAAGGATTGGTAAGTCTGCTGTTTAGCTATATCAGTTATCTGTTGGATGTGGGAGTATTGGTTTTGATTTTGAAGCTGGGACTTCGAAGTGGGATATATTTTGCTTTAGCGGGTGGCTGTATGGTATTCTTTATTGCCTGTCTGGGTATCTGGCTGGACTCCATGCATCCAAAGCTGATTTGGGAGGATGAACTGAATGCACTACGAGGGAATCTGAATGTATTCTTTAATATGGCATTTGCCATTTTGGCGGCAGTTGTGATTTGCGGAATTGGATTCTTGCTGTACTTAATTCCACATTCCACTGTAGGCTTTATTTATCTTATATATTTGGCCGGAATGTTGATTCTGGATATTTATATGTATTCCTTCACCATGAAACGGGTGACCCAGAATATGGAAGAATTATCTTCTTAATCTTCTATTGAGAATATGTGTAAATTATGGTAAACTATGCTAGAAACTAAACTATGGGTAGAGGGATTCTACCCATAGTTATTTTACGGAAGGGAGAACAAGAATGAGACACAGAAGAATGAATTGGAAGTGGAAGGCAATTGGCATTGCAGCCGCTGTACTTCTCATGACAGCAGGCACGACTATGACAACCTATGCTTCTGATGGCGAATGGAAAAATGATGATACCGGCTGGTGGTATGTGGAGGCAGACGGAACCATTCCGACGAACCAGTGGCTGGAGATAGACGGCAAATGGTACTGGTGTGAGGAAGATGGCTACGTAGCAACCGGTTGGAGACAGAAGAATGAAAAATGGTACTATTTTGATAAATCTGGTGTTATGGCAACCGGTTTTCAGACCATTACCAATGATGAAGGAATTACACGTTCGTATTGCTTCAGCGAGGATGGTGAGATGCTGACCGGATGGCAGAAAATCGATGATACGAAGTGGGGATACTTCTATCCAAAGGGTGATACCGTCGGTGCCTTATATGAGAATAATACATACGAAGCGGGCAGTATCAAGGGAATTGATGTATCCAAGTATCAGAAGGAAATCGACTGGAAGGCGGTCAAAGATTATGGTATTTCATTTGCTTTTATCCGTGTAGGTAGTGTTGTGAAAGGGGAACGTACCCTGGACCCATATTTCCAAGCGAATATGAAAGGTGCTTATGAAGCGGGAATTCCGGCAGGTGTGTACTACTATAGTACAGCCATGTCATTGGAGGAATCCATCGATGATGCACAGTTCGTGATTGATCAGATGCAGGGATATCATGTATCGTATCCGGTTGTCATTGACTTAGAAGATAAATGTCAGAGTGAAGGACTTACAAAACAGCAAATTACAGAAATCGGCAAGGTCTTTTGTGATGAAATCCGGAAAGCAGGGTATACCCCTATGGTATACTGCAACGAAAACTGGTATAAGAACTATGTAGATGTCAGTGCTATGGGTGATGTAGAGGTCTGGATCGCGCGTTATAATGGCGTATATGATACAGAGATTCCGCGTGATATCTGGCAGTCAAGTAGCACAGCCAGAGTGGATGGTGTGGATGGAGCTGTCGATATCAATTTTGGATTTACAGATTATACACAAATACTGACACCAAGAACTGCATATGCAGATACATATGAGAAGACCAAAGGAGTCTGGCGACAAGATAGCAATGGATACTGGTATAGCTATATTGCAGGTGGATATCCGAAGAATCAGTGGGAATTAATCGATGGTATCTGGTACTGGTTCAATGCAGAAGGATATGAAAGCCCAATCACCGGCTGGCAGTATCTGGGCGAAAATTGGTACTACTATGATGCAGACGGTACTCCTGCTAAGGGATGGCGTGAAAGTAACGGCAAGTGGTACTACATGGATGAAGATGGAAAAATGACCACCGGTTGGCAGAAAGCAGATGGTAAATGGTACTACATGAATGAAGATGGTGTCATGCAATCCGGTGGATGGTTGGAACTGAACGGCAGTTGGTATTATCTGAGTGGAAGCGGAGATGCAACCACCGGTTGGTTACTAAAAAATGGCAAGTGGTACTATATGGATGATGAAGGTAAGATGGTGACCGGTTGGAGAAGTGTAAATGATAAATGGTATTATTTCGGTAATGCCGGTGATGGCTCTATGAAGAGTGGCTGGCAGGAAATCAATCATAAGTGGTATTATCTTGGTAATTCAAATGATGGTGCTATGAAGACCGGCTGGCAGAAAATCAATGGTTCCTGGTACTATTTTGATGAAACCGGTGATGGAAAAATGTTGAGTGGATGGCAGTATATTGATAATAAGTGGTATTATCTGGGTAGTGCAGGTGACGGTGCCATGAAGACCGGCTGGCAGAAGGTAAATGGCACATGGTATTATATGTATAGTGATGGTTCTATGGCTTCCAGCACTTGGATTAACGGATATTATGTAGATAGTTCCGGTGCATGGAGATAGGTGGAAGAAGCAGATTAGGATTATGTAAATTCTGTGAACACATATCTTTACATTGCCAAATATTGGTGCTATAATTGAATTGCTTTAAGCATGAAAAAATACAAAGGGAGGACGTACAAGGATGAAGAAAACAGGTTTGTTTTTTGCAGCACTTGCAGCTGCAGCTATCGTAGTTTCTCCGGTTGCAGTTAGCGCTGAAGAGACCTATAAAGAAGGCTGGATACAGGGTAACAAGGGCTGGTGGTATCAGTTGGAAGACGGTGATTATTATAAGGATGGCATTTACTATATCGAAGAAGGTGAGGAATCCGTTCCTTACATGTTCGATGAGAATGGATATATGACCACCGGTTGGTACTATGATTATGATGATGCATATAACGGAGGTTCTTGGTATTATTCTGATAGCCATGGTGTATTACAGAAGGGTTGGCAGAAGATTGACGGTACCTGGTATTATTTTGATTGGTCAATGGCATGTGATGGTTCACGTTGGATTTATGGCGACAACGATACGGAAGGTACAAAGTACTGGTTCGAGCCAAGTGGCGCTATGATTACCGGTTGGTATAACTATGCACCATATTCTACATATGGCGACTGGGTATACTGTAACTCAGATGGTAGTGCATATGACGGATGGTTAAAGGAAAATGGTAAGTGGTACTACCTTAATAAGGGCGATATGATTGCAAGCGGCACTATTTACTACTGCAAGGCTGCTGATGGAAGCACTTATTATGATACCTCTGCACATTCTCAGTATGATGACAAGGGCAACTGGATTGGTAGAGATGAAATTATTGACAAATACTACTTTGGCAGAGACGGTGTTATGGTAGAAGGCTGGTACTATACTGAGTATGAAGATGGAACCGGTTATAAGACAAATTCTTGGCTGTATGCAAATGGCGGCGTTGTTAAGAGTGGCTGGGTAAAATCCGGTAACGACTGGTACTATACAAATAGAGATGGTTATATGCTTCGTGATACAAGAGTTTACATGGGCGACTATGATGAAACCATTGACGAGAATGCACCAAAGGCTCCTGAGTATGATGATTATCGTAAGGATAATGGTTATATTGACTGGGATGCATACGATGCAGCATATGAAAAGTATCAAAAGGATTATAGAGCATATCGGGCAGCTAATACCTATGTATTCGATGCAAATGGTAAGATGGTAACCGGTTGGTATGGTTCTAAGAATACCTATGGTACAACCTGGTACTACTGTGATTCTGACGGCTCAGCTCATGACGGTTGGGTGAAAGATGGTGGTAACTGGTACTACATCGAAAGAGGCTTAATGCTTCGTAACCAGTATACACCGGATGGATTCTTTGTAGACAACAATGGTGTTTGCAAGTAAGAAGAATAATCTTAAATATTTCTAGAATATTTCGTTTGTACAAACAAAATGCTTAAAGTCAATGAGCGGGTCTCTGCAGAGGCCCGCTCATTTTTTGTGTTTTTAATTCTGGGATTGTGAATTTAGAATCCGGTAAGGTTTTTCAAATGACGTTTCAGAAGATGTTCTAGCATTCTTCTTCCATCGTTGTAGCTACTTCCGAATGACTATCAGATAGAACTGTTTCCGAATCTGTAGTCCCGGGTTGGGTTTTCAGATTCTTCTGGGCTGTGGACAGCATCAGTTTGATTCGGTTTAACTGATTGACTTCGGAAGCACCCGGGTCATAATCCACAGCTACGATGTTAGCATCGGGATAAGCTGCCCGTAATTCTTTAATAACCCCTTTTCCTACAATATGATTTGGCAGACAGCCAAAAGGCTGACAGCAGACGATATTTGGTACATCTGACTTAATTAATTCTACCATTTCTGCAGTTAGGAACCAGCCTTCTCCCGTTTGATTACCTAGAGATACAATTGGTTTTGCATATTCTGCCAGCTCTTGGATATGCGGGATACTGTTAAAGTGCTTACTTGCCTTTAATTCTTTCCGGGCAGTAGAGCGGTACAGGTCCAGTAGTTTGATGACCGTATCACTGATGATGGCACTTTTCTTACTTTTTCCTAAAAACTCATGCTTATAATTGGAATTATAGAAACAATAATCCAGAAAGCCGGACAAATCAGGCATAACAGCTTCCGCACCTTCTGCTTCCAGTAATTCTACAATTTTATTGTTGGCACATGGCTGGAACTTAACTAAAATCTCGCCAACGACACCAACCCGTGGTTTCTGTATATCTTTAATTGGCAGTGCATCAAAATCACGGATAATACCGCGAACATTCTTCTTGAATGTACGCATATTGCCGCCTTTTTCGATGGATTCAATACAGATTTTTTCCCATTTATGATGCAATGCATCTGCGGAACCCGGTACTTCTTCATATGGTCGCATATGATACAGACAACGCATGAAGATATCACCATAAACCACAGCCTGTAAAGATGTGCTTAACATGGTATAAGTGAACTTGAATCCCGGATTGGATTCAATTCCACTGGCACTAATGGAGATAACCGGTACTTGTTCTAAACCGGCTTTCTTCAATGCCCGTCGTATGAAACCGATATAATTGGTTGCCCGGCAGCCCCCTCCGGTCTGGGTAATGGCCAGAGCTGTATGACTCAGGTCATATTTGCCGGATTGTAATTCCTGTATTAACTGTCCGGTTACCAGAATAGAAGGATAGCAGGCATCGTTGTTTACATATTTTAAACCAACATCCACTGCAGACTTATCCGGATCCGGCAGGGTAGCAAAGTGAACTCCGCTTTTGCTGAACGCAGGCATCAACATGCTGAAATGAATCGGAGACATATTTGGTGCCAATACAGTATATTGTTCATGTTTCATTTCCTTCGTAAACAGTTCCCGCTCATAGGCAGAGGACACCGGATGAGGTTCAATTCCTTTTTTATTACGGACTTTGACAGCACTGATTAAGGAACGGATACGTATCCGGGCAGCTCCCAGATTGCTGACTTCATCAATCTTTAATACCGTATAGATTTTACCGGAACCGGAGAGGATGTCATTGACGCAGTCTGTGGTAACCGCATCAAGTCCGCAACCAAAGGAATTTAACTGTATTAATTCCAGATGTTTGCTGCTTTTTACATAATTTGCAGCTGCATAAAGGCGGCTGTGATACATCCACTGGTCTGATACAATCAAAGGACGTTCAACCTTTGATAAATGGGAGATAGAATCTTCGGTTAATACTGCTATACCATAGGAATTAATCAGCTCCGGCAGACCATGATTAATTTCCGGATCCACATGATAAGGGCGTCCTGCCAATACAATTCCCATACGATTGTGTTCCTCGCAGAATCGGATGGCTTCTTCTCCCTTTTGCTGTAAATCCTTTTTTACCCGTTCATATTCTTCGAATCCCGCATCCAAAGCTTCTTTTACTTCTTTCTTTTCTACATTGCAATACTTTGAAAACTCGTTATATAGACGGGTAACCAGTGCTTCCCGGTTATCCAGTGCCATAAAAGGACGGATAAAGGTGATGTCATCCTGGCGAATTTCTTCTACATTGTTTTTAATATTCTCCGCATATGAGGTGACAATCGGACAGTTATAATGATTGTAAGCCTCAGGTGTTTCATTCTGTTCATATACCACACATGGCTGGAAGATGGTTTTCACGCCATGCTTTAAAAGCCACATAATGTGTCCGTGAGAAATCTTAGCCGGATAGCATTCAGATTCACTTGGAATGGATTCGATGCCTAAGGTATAGATATCACGGCTGGAAGGCGGAGACAGGATAACCCGGAATCCTAATTTTGTTAAGAAGGTAAACCAGAGAGGGTAGTTTTCATACATATTTAATACTCTTGGAATACCGATTTCTCCACGATAAGCAAGCTCAGGTGATAATGGTTCATAGGAAAAGAGCTTTTTAAACTTATATTCGAATAAATTAGGAACATTGTCTTTATTTTTCTTTTGACCGATTCCACGTTCACAACGGTTACCGGTGATGAACTGTCTGCCACCGGAAAAACGGTTAATGGTTAAAAGGCAGTTATTGGTACAGCCTTTGCAGCGTGACATGGAAGTTTCATATTTCAGATTATTAATCTGCTCGATGGAAAGCATGGTGGATTCTGTTTCTCCATCATAGTTTTCACGGGCAATTAATGCAGCACCAAAAGCTCCCATGATACCGGAGATATCCGGGCGAATGGCTTCTCTGCCGGAAATCAGTTCAAAGCTTCGCAATACGGCATCATTATAGAATGTACCGCCTTGTACCACTACTTTTTCGCCTAAATCCTTGGGATCTGTAAGCTTGATAACCTTTAATAATGCATTTTTAATGACAGAATAGGCAAGACCGGCAGAAATGTCGGATACATCAGCTCCCTCTTTCTGTGCCTGCTTTACCTTGGAATTCATGAATACGGTACAACGAGAACCCAGATTGATTGGATGCTCGGCAAATAATGCAATTTTGGCAAAATCTTCGATAGAATAGTTCATGGATTTTGCAAAGGTTTCAATAAA
>CAMEWU010000105.1 GCA_945946715.1 uncultured Clostridium sp.
TGTTTTTCAGGATAATTATATCGTTTCATATCCATAATAACATCTTCCATCTGATCCATGTCCAGATTATTGACTGCTTCAAGCATACGTTCAAACAACTCAAGCAACTGCTCCTGTTGAATATAATTCTTCTTGACTGCAAGCTTTTCCTCCTCGAAAAATGGTTTCAGAATATCGATATATCCCACATATTTTTGCAACATATGATTGGTATTACTAACTATCTTTTGAATATCTCCGGCATTTCCTGCCCGTTCCAGCTCAGCCGCCATATCAGATAGTTCCATTGCCCCAATCTGCCTTGATGTACTCTTAAGGGCATGCACCTCAATGGTATATGCTTTCCAGTCCTCTTTTTGTTCCAAATCCTTAATCAGCATTGATTTTGTCGATATCGCTTTGTAATACTCCTTTAAGATTGTCCAGAACAATTTATCATTTCCAAGTAACTTTCTGGCAGAATCGGTATCCAAATCTCCAATCACAAGCGTCTCATTCACATCCGTGGCTTCAGAAGATTTATTTTCATCTGTAATAGCACTGCTCTTTTCTATTTTCTCAGGAGGAAGCCACTTTTTAATCTTGGTTGCAATCGTCTTCAACTCGATTGGCTTCGGAACAAAATCATTCATACCTTCTGACAGAAACAAATCCTTAGAACCATCTATCGCATTCGCTGTGAGTGCAATAATCGGTACATCATCAAAGGATGGATGCAGCCGCCGTATGATTCTGGTTGTTTCTACACCATCCAGTTCCGGCATCATATGATCCATAAAAATCAAATCAAAACGCTTCTTTGCAATAAGCTCTAATGCTTTCTTTCCACTATTTGCCGTAGTAATCTGCATTTTTAACGGTTCCAACAATCCTTCTGCAACAGTAAGATTAATTGGATTATCATCTACAAGCAAAACCTCAGCTTTTGGTGCAATGAAGTCAAATTCAAACAGTTCATCCGTATCATTTATATGCATTGTTTCATCATTCAACGACATGGCAATACATGTTGTAGAAAGTGGCTTTCTGACAATTTTCAAATTTGCCACATCTGCCTTTTTATTTGAATAGAAATCCGTCAGCATTACTCCGGTAATTTCCGGATAACTACGAATAATCTGTTCTATTTGTTCATCAAAGTTATCCTCTTCCATAAACAGAAAGATTCGTTTTCCTAACAGGTCATCTCCATATGTACACAGCAAGTCTTCAAAACGATCCGGTGCAGTAAGTGCCATGGAATTAACCCCCAGGCGATTGGTATCTGCGTAGAATTGCTTAGCAAAACACAAATTGTTAAAATACCCCACTGCAGCAAGAGAATCCGCATTCTTCACCTGAATAGCCGGTTCCCAGGATAATATCTTTTGCGGGAGTTCAAAGAAAAACGTAGTTCCCTTTTCGTAGATACTATCCACCTGGATACTGCCATCCATCAGATTCAAAAGCTGCTGGCTGATTGCTAAGCCCAGTCCGGTTCCCTCAATATTGCGGTTTCGTTTGCTATCCACCTGTTGAAATGAATGAAATATTTTATCTAAATCATTTTCTTTAATACCAATACCCGTGTCTTTTACCGCAACTTTCATCCGAATGGTATCTTCATCTATCTTATCATAATCTACAATAATATCCACATGCCCATGCTGGGTGAACTTGACCGCATTATTAGCCAGATTGATAAGGATTTGCCGAATCCTTAAATCATCTCCATACAAAAGTCTTGGAAACGAAGGGGAAATTCTTAAAAGTAATTCTATATTCTTATCTTTTAACCGAGTCATAACAATGTTTGCCACATCATTGAACAAGGATAGCGGTTCATATTCTACCGGCTGGATGTCCATCTTCCCGGAATCAATCTTTGAAAAGTCCAGTATATCATTGATAATATTCAACAATGCCTTTCCTGAAGTTTTAATCTGTGTAATATACTCCCTGGCAGCAGGCGTAAGTTCTTCTCGCAGTGCCATCTCTGCCATTCCTATAACGGCATTCATAGGCGTTCTGATTTCATGACTCATATTTGCCAAAAAATCAGACTTCAAGTTAGCCGTACGCTCAATCTCTTTATTTGCTTCCAACGCCATATACTTACCATAAGCAATATCTGACAAAACACTGGCAATGGTAAACAGAAATTCCGAAGCCCCTTCTATTTGAGTCCGATCCAAAATCGGAACCTTGTCCAAAGCCTCCCAATACGCTTCAAAATCAATATCCAGATCCTTTGCTACAGCACGAATAAATTCCTTTTTCGGTTTTTCTACCAATACCTGACCACCGATAAAGCAACCAATCAACTGTCCATCTGCAACAATCGGAGCCGCAAAATCTATCAGTCCGGAGTGACACATATAGGTTGTCGCCTTTCCGGTTTTCAATGTAGATTCTGCACCAAATCTGTCACATTGCTCACAACGTTCACAACCTACCTTGCTTTTTCTGGTATATTTCATGCAATAATCCGTAAAACCGGAGCCTTCTGTCACCGGTTTGCCATCCGCATCCGTGGTCAGTGCTGCCATCCCCGTCATTCTGGAAAAGGAATCCTGAATCTTCTGCAGAAGATTTACATCAATTAAATCAATCAAATATAGCTTTTGCATTATTCGCCCCCGTGAATCTACTAAATAAACTTTTCTATGGTTCCAAGCAGCTTATCTTTATCAATCGGCTTTAACAGATACCCTTGTGGTTTTAACACAAGTGCCTGCCTGATTTTTTCTTTTTCCGTAATTCCGGTAAGAAAGATGATTGGTATATCTGATAATGCATTATTTTCTCGTATCTTTTTCATGACTTCAGGGCCATTTTCACCCGGCATTTCATAATCCAAGAGAATCAAGTTCGTTTTTTTTGTTTCTAAAAATTTATGTGCAATTTTGCCACTAATTGCAGTTGCAACATCGTATTGTTCATGTAGGTGCTCTTTGATCAGCTTAAGCATAATTGGATCATCATCAATAACCAATACATGCTTTCTTTCATCTTTTGCTTTAACAGCTGCCAGCTTCTCCTGAAGTAGCTTCTGTTCCTCTCTTTCTTTTTCCACATCTTCCATATACTCAAGAATTTTTTCTTTGATTCCACTGGCAGAGATAGGCTTCGCTAATACAAGATCTTCCATATAAATCGCTACCTTTTGGAAATTCTCACAATCTTCTTGAGAACCAACAATAACTGTAACCACTCCATCTCTGGTAAGTCTTCTCTTATGCTCCATAATCTTTATTAAATCATCTCTTGATTCGTTCTTTAAGCAATATACAAAGATATCCGGCTTATAAGTATCCAAATGATGAATGACATCTTCATATCGGACAGATGTTGTCACCAAATAAAAAACATCACTCATATGATTAAAAAAATCATCTATAATTGCATTATTCTTCCCTGCTAACAGTATCTTGTATTTTTTCATACAGCCCCTCCTTAAATACCTTTATCTTGTTGTAAAAGTTTCCTCTCTATCTATAATTTATCGTAAATCCGCTATTAATTCAACGATATCTATACAATTAGTTGAATTTTAATATTAAAAAATGGTATCCTCATAGGTGGAACTATACTGACGCAGTCGCTCTATGACCCGTTCTGCATCTTCTCCCACTAATGGGGTAGGCTGATATGTATTACAGTTTTGCTTTGAAGAAATGCTACAGGGCACTACATTGCTTTCCCCGTATGATACCGTTCCGTCTTCTTCTACAAGAAATGTCTGCTGAAAAATAAAAGTATCCTTATCCGCTGGATTACGGTTGGCACCAAAACTGAAATTTCCCAAACTGTAACAAATAACCTTACCCTTGTATTCTTCAATTCCCTGAATCACATGAGGATGACTGCCAACTACAATATCTGCACCGCTATCAATAGCAAAATGGGAAATACTTTCCTGAACAGCATTACTGTAGTTTTCTTTCTCTGTTCCATAATGAAACATAATGCAGACAATCTGTGAACCCTTTTCCCGTTCTGCCTCTATCTCTGCCTGAATCTGGTCTCGAAGCCACTTAGAGTCCCCCCAGACACTATAACCTAAACAGGATACCGTTACGCCATCAACCTCTGTCTGACAGCTATATCCCTCACCACAATATTCTATATCATTTGCTGATAACAGCCCTATTGTCTCCTGAAACCCGGAAGTTCCACAATCCATAATATGATTATTCGTAATATTGCACACCTCAATGGAACCTTCTGTCAGAACATTTACATATTCCGGTTCTCCCTTAATAGGAAATTCTTTATCCACTACTAAGGGCTGTGACGTTAATGCCCCCTCCAGATTCACAAATGTAATATCATCATTTTCGAAGATATCTTTTACATTTGCCATAAAAAATGAATTACCATATTGATTATAGTAATCTATAAACTGTCCTCCGGAACCCTGTCCTTCATATCCCCCCAAGGTACAATCTCCGGCAAAGGAAATGGTCACGGTCTTTTTCGGTGTTTCTGTAGTTGCTTCAGTGGTTGTTTCTGTAGTAGCCTCCCTAGTTGTTTCTGTAGTAACTTTCATACTATTTTTATCCACCATGGCAGCAATCATTTCTTCCGTCTGTATATCCTGTCCCTCATAATCAACGCTATCACAACCACTAAGAAACAGCATACCCACACATAAAATTCCTATCCCCAATCTACTTGCTCTCATTTACCTTCTCCTTTATCGCCCTTGTTATTACTCCATCCGTTTTTCAGGTATCTATGCTACAGCGTGGGAAAATACCTTTTTCCGAATTAACAAGTATACTGTAATCATAGCAGTTCCTGTTAATACCCAGGAAACCGGATATACATTCATCAACCAGTTAAAGGATGGGAAGTAATGAAATACTGTAAAAAGCCACAGCAATCGAAAGCCACAGGACCCCAGAATCGTAATCACAGTTGGAAGCAATGAATATCCGATTCCCCGCAAACCGGCTCCTGATATCTCATACGTTCCGGTCAGACATTCCAACATCATCACATGAGTCATTCGTATCATGGCATATTCAATCACTGCCGGATCATCCGTAAATATCTGAATAAATAAATGTCTCCCCAATATAAAAGTGGTACTGGTTATGGCACAGATGCCCATACCCATAATTAAGCAAAGCCGGTATACCTGTCTGCACCTGTCATACTGCTTTGCTCCATAATTCTGACTGGTAAATGTAACCATTGTCTGATTAAATGCATTAATCACAAAATAAGTACAATATTCAAAATTCAAGGCTACTGCCGACCCGGCAATGGCACTGGGTCCAAATCCGTTAATGGCTGATTGAATACATACATTAGACAACGAAAATACCATTCCCTGAATACCCGCAGGTAAACCAATCCGGATTACTTTTCCTAAATCATGCTTATTAAATCTTAATCTTGACAGATGCAGGCGAATACTTTCTTCTTCATGCATTAATATCCAAGTCACAATTCCGGAACTAACCATATTTGCTACCACTGTAGCAATTGCTACACCTGCCACATTTAGGCGAAATCCAAGCACCAGTATAACATTTAGCACCACATTGATGATTCCCGAAATAATCAGGCACATCAACGGTCGTTTGGTGTCACCGATACTTCGCAGAATGGCAGAACCAAAGTTATACACCATAACAAATGGCATTCCCAGCATATAAATTCTCAAATAAAGAATGGCCTGTGCCAGAATGTCTTCCGGTGTCTTTATTAAAATCAATACCGGCTTTGCAAAGCTGATTCCAATTATTAACATAAAAATGCCACAGAATATTGCCAAAAGCATTACCGTATGAACCACTTCCTGCAGCTTATCCTTTTTCTGTTGCCCAATATAGTTGGCAATTACAACATTTGCCCCTACAGATAAGCCTACAAATAAGTTAATCAACAGGTTAATCACTGCACTGTTGGCACCCACTGCAGCCAAAGCATTGCTGCTTGCATATTTACCTACGACTGCTACATCTGCAGAATTAAATAACTGTTGTAGTATGCTACTGGCTGCCAAAGGCAGTGCAACCATCAAAATCTTATTCCATAATGAACCATGGGTCATGTCCATTTGCTTCGACTTGTGTTCCTGTCCATTTTTTATCTTTTCTTCATTGGTCTGATTCATGTTACAAAGTCTCTTTTCAACTACTATAATTATAAGAAAGCTTCGTTATCCTTCTTTGCGTACAATTTAGCACATTTTCCTCTGCGTTGCAATTACCCTATAAGAATGCTATAATTCTTCTATTAAAAAATGTAGGAAGGATACCCATGGGACTATTTAAAAAACCGCTTACACCGGAAGAACTGGAACAGCAAAGGCGTTATGAAGAATCGAAACCAAGATTACTAAACCTTCATAATACCTCTAAAATTATTTTTTATATTGATAGTGTTACCACAGATTCTCTTTCTCAAAAACAGATATTAATTGGAGAAATCGGAATTGGTCAGCTTCAGGCGGGAGATTGTATGGAAATATACTCTTGTGAAGGTTTGCCGGTTGGCACTATGATTGTAGATAAATGGGAGGAACAGGCGGAGCGACATGCCATCATTGGAGATACCATCCGAATCCTTTGCTTTCCAAAAGAACAATGGGACGGATATACCCCGGGGCAAATTCTGGCAAAAAAGAAATAATCCATGAGAAAGGAGCCGTTATGGCACAAATTACAAACGACTGGGATGCACCGTTGCGTCCGGAATACAAAAAACCATATTATCGGGATTTATATAATCGAATTGTAGAAGAATATAAGAATTATGTTGTATATCCACCTTCTGATGAGATTTTTACTGCATTTCATCTTACTCCTCTCCATAAAGTAAAGGTGGTAATACTGGGACAAGACCCTTATCATGAAGAAGGACAGGCACACGGTTTATGCTTCTCTGTCAAACCCGGCGTTGATACTCCCCCTTCTCTGGTAAATATATATAAAGAACTTCAGGAGGATTTGGGCTGTTACATTCCAAATAATGGATATCTCACCAAATGGGCAGAACAGGGCGTTCTTATGCTGAACACCCTATTAACAGTTCGTGCCCATCAGGCGTTTTCCCATCAGGGAATTGGATGGGAACAGTTTACAGATGCAGCCATTCGCATTTTAAATGAACAGGACCGGCCGATTGTATTCCTGTTATGGGGAAAACCGGCTCAAAGCAAGGCTGCCATGCTGAATAATCCAAAGCATTTGATATTAAAAGCACTGCACCCAAGTCCTTTATCTGCTTATCGTGGTTTCTTTGGCTGTAAACACTTCAGTCAGACAAATGCCTTTTTACAGGAACATGGTTTGGAACCCATTGACTGGCAAATTGAGAATTTATAGTTTTTCCTTATCAATCCTCTTATTTTGCAGTAACAATCAAAGTATCATAGCCCAGATTCCGTAACTGTGTCTGGGCTTCTCTTGCGTCTTCCAGACTGGTATAATTTCCCACCTGTACTGCAAAAAATTCTCCACTTTCGACAATTTCCGCCTCATATCCCTGCTCAATTAACTGTTCCAGCATGAACTGTGCATTACCGTATCGACGGAACAAACCTGTCTGAACACGGTATACCTTTCCTCCGCCACCACCTGTACCGACACCTCCAACTACATTTTTAATCCCCGTTGCAATTGCCTGAGCCATGGCATTAAAATTATTATCAAAGGTTCGATTGTCAGCATCTGTGTTAATAAAACCAGCTTCTATCAGAATTGCCGGCATCTGTGTCCGCCTTAACACTGTTAAGTTAGGGCGTTCATTTACCCCCAGATTGTTGAAGCCCACCTTTTCCAATTCAGCATTTACACTCCGTGCCAATTCCCCACGCACACCACTGTCCGAATATACCAGGGTTTCCACACCACTGTAGGTATTTGGATAAGGACTGGAGTTTCGATGAAGTGACACAAAATAATCGGCACCGGAACGGTTTGCAATTCTTG
>CAMEWU010000106.1 GCA_945946715.1 uncultured Clostridium sp.
ATACTGGTAGCCGTAATCATTGCATCTGTTGGTTATTATTTCCGGGCCGGACAGGTAAGTAGAAATAACAAGAATAATTTCTATTATCTGGAAAAAGCCATGGATGAAATTTATAGTGGCGTAGGAAATGATACAATTGAACATCTTATGTCGGCATATTCGGATACAATGGAAGTATTAGTACGATATGATGCAGTAAGAAAAGAATATGTACGTATTGATGAGGCTGAAGCAAATGAAATTATGAAGCAGAAGTTTTTGAGTGAAATTGCGAATGATACCTCATATAAGAATCAAGAAGAATTAAAGACGCATATTGCTAGTTTCCTTTCTGAGGAAACAAAGAATGCGAATGTTGAATTAGTTACTACAACAGATTTAGACAAACCGAGAATGTATTTGGAGATTGTTACTAAGACTGTTACAAACAACGGTGTTTCAACGGAAGTATATGATAAAATTATTATTCATAACATTACTGTAAGCAGAACCGTTGAGGGTGATTCAAACGGAAACAAGAATGGTTATATGCAGACAATTACTACTGATATAACAATATCAGAGCCTGGCTTTGGTGTTTCATTTAGTGATGCTGATGAATTAAGCAGCCCAATCTATGATTTTTCCATGATTGCGGATAGAGGTATTGAATTTGATTTCAATAGTGCCCCAATTAATGATAAAAAAGAAGTCAGTATCAATGGTAATGTATATGCAGCATCTGATTTTTATAATAAGGATTATACAAGCTTAGCAAATGGTACAGATGCATTGGCGAATCCTTGTGACGGACGGTCAAATGATCAGACATTATATTCCGGCCTTTATACGGATGGCGGTACAGTATCCATTCGTGCAGATAAAGTGATTGTTCCTGGAACAATAGCGGTTATGAATGATAGTACATTAAGATTAAGTGGTCGTACCGATAGTCTGTTAAACATTGGCGAGTCTTCGTTAACAACTCAGTTAGCAGATGTTTGGACAGACAATATTGTACTTGCACCATCCTCTGTACGTACTTCCGGATTAAATACAGATAATGGTACATTAAGCATGTATGCAAATGTATATGTCGCTGATGATTTGGAAATAAACAGTGATGATGCAAATATTACATTAACTGGTAATTACTACGGATATAATTATTCGCAGAATATAGAAAATCAGACGGATGATTATTATTCTAAGCTGTCAGAATATGCGAATGGTACAGCTTTTGGTGGTAATAAGGCACATTTCAACAGTAGTGCTATATTAATCAATGGCAACGGTGCAAATCTTGACTTTACTCACGTTGCACAGTTACATGTTGCAGGACGTGCATATATTGAGACTTCTCGTGAGAAGGTTGTAGATGCTGATACCCAAAATAATTCCAGCACAACGACTTATATTCCGGCAAAGGACAGTGAGGGAAATGTGTACAAGGATATTCAGACAGGTGAATCAATCTCCATTAAGAGTAATCAGTTAGCTTACTTTGCCTCTTCCGTATACACAGAAGAAGAAGTAGGTGCTGGTAGTTCTATGTTAGGATTTCCAAAGTTTACCGGAAGACTTGAAAAAGATGCATTAATTAAAGAAGATATTAAGTTTTGGTTGAATCAGGATAATCCTGTGGTAACTTGTACAATCGCCGGTCAGGATTATAACTTTTTACAGTTTAGAGATGCAAGGGCTTCCAAAGATTTCTTCAACTGGTATGCAAATGAGATGCCAAATGATGAAGACTACAGGGGAACGAATATTGTTAATGTTAAAACTTATGATAACTTCTTGCTGAACAATATTTCTGTTGATTCTACCAGTGAACTGTATAAGACTGTCATTACAACAAGTGGTACTTATACAACAGGTTCCCTTGGCTTAGATGGAGAAACTTTAACTGTTACTGATGGAAATATGTTTAACACGGCAATTACCAATTTTGCTAATATTGCAAATGCCAGAAATGCAGATTACAAGGAACTCCGTTATGGTTTAGTAACGATTGATAGTGAGTTGTATTCAGATGAAACAATTAAAGCTCAAAAGCAAGCAGAAGAAGCTGCGATTGCAGATATGCGTTATGCAAGTATCACACCAATTAACCAATATTTAGAATTTAGTGACATAACCAGTGATAAATATTACAGTGATATAGCAAGTTATAAAGTATGGATTAGCAATGATGATGTACATGTAGGCGCTGAATGTGCAAATTCAAGTGGTGTTGTTACAGGTATGATTATTGCAAAAGGTGATGTTACATTCGATTCAAGCATTAAGAAATTCGAGGGTTTGATTGTAACGGGTAGCAAGATTAAAGTAGATCATGCTATGGAATTTTCTGCAAACAAAGTGGTGGTTCGTACTATTTTAACGACGGCTGAACAGAATTCGGAATATGAATATATTTGTAAATTGTTTAAGGATTATGTTGAATCATCAGGTAATAACATAACAGAAGGTGTACCGGTTGGTAAGATTGAAGTTGGAGACGTTCTTCTGTATGAAAACTGGAAGAAGAATGCAGAGTAGGTGGTGATAGGATGATGAGACAAAAACATGCTAACAATTTAGGGTATTCTATGGTTGAAATGATTATTGTAGTTGCCATTATTGCAATCCTATCAGCTATGTCAGCACTTACTTTGCGATCAGTGGATTCAGCACGGTACAAAAAGGCAGTTTCTACATTAGAATCAGAATTAACAACTCTTCGTACAACCACAATGGCTCAGGATAATCGAATGGCTATGTTAATTGGGTGGTCCGACGTAGATGATTCCTATTATATTGTGCGAGGTGCTTGGACAAAAGTAGGCAGTGAATCAATGAATTCTTTTCATCAGATAAATGATTTGGCGGACACAGACACATTGAGAGATTCTACCTACTATGATTATACAGGTGTAGGCAATCCGGTAAAGGTGTTAGAAAGAGGAAGTTTATATTATTACACTGATTCTAAGAGAGATATTGCATCCGGAAATGCATCGACTACAGTTACAATTGATGGTCAGAGTGTAACACTGAAAGGCATTGTTGTATCATTTAATAAAGGGGATGGTACTTTCTCAATGCCGGGTACAGTTCTTTCAGATAGTGTAAAGAATGTTTCTTTTAGCGTGTATCGAAAGAATAATGAATTAGTTGCAAATGTAATGGTGCAGAGAACAACTGGAATATTCCACGAGACCTATAAAGAATTAGGGGGTGGCGATTGATGATAAAAAAGAAATCAAATCAAGGTTTTTCGCTAGTTGAACTTTTGATTGCTATTGCGATTCTGGTTATTATCATGGTGGCACTAGCTAGCTTTATGGGAAGCACTACAAAGGTTTACACCCGTACCAGAAATGATATTGAGTTACAGCGTTCGGGACAAAGTGTTTATGAATTGATTGCGGATAAGTTGATGCAGGCATCTGAAGTTCGAATCGGTCGGGACGGAAAAGAATATGCAATGTATGGAACCAATGATTCTGATGCGATACTGGAAACAGGACATTTAATGAAACGAACAAGTAGTACTCCAATACCAACTGTATCAGATGGTGGTAAAGACTTATATGCGTTTAGTGCTATGGATGAGTCAGATAAGCCAATTGATTATATTTGCATTCGATATGAGTATAAGGATACAATTGGTGGAGGCGGTAAATATCGGGAAGCTGTAGACTGTTATTACTTTAAGGATAATAAAGTATATTTGGTACGTAATACAGCAACTAATGTTAGAAGCGATTCCGTATATTCACCGGCTGTTGGTGAAGCAGATTATAAGAAGACAACGAACGATGTTACAACCACAATGGATATAGATGATTATATCGATTCATCAGCGGTTACGGAAGATGATTTAATTTCTTCTAATTTCACAGGAATCTATGGATATGCTATTCCGGATGAAAATGCTATATATCTCACCATGAATTTAGAGAAGCAATCCATGGAACAGGTATCACAGGGTATGGTTACCATTCGTAATAGTTATGTGTTACAGCCTAGAAAGTATGAGCCTGTTGTAATTAGAGAAAATGGTGACTTGGTAAACTAGATAGAATGAGAAAGGAGTAGATTATGTTAAAAAGTAAAAAAGCAAAAATCATAATTGGTATTTTAGGTATACTGATTGTCCTGATTGCATCTTCTATCTGGGTTTCATTTACCTTTCGTTCAAATTCAGTAAATGATTTTGAATACGATACTATGGCAAACAATGATACTTCCTTAGGAACGAAGACACAGATAGATAATATTATTGATATGTCTAATACTGCAAATTCAAGTACGGAAGAGGGATATGATACATCAAATTATTATATCTATATCATTACACCAAAGGGAAAATCCCCATCTTCGGCAGTACAGGATTTTATGACAAGTGCCAGCAATGGATTCCGGGATGAAATTATTAATAATAACCGAACCATTGATGCAACCATGCCGGAAGGGAAAATCGTATGTGAAGTTTATAATGTATCGGATCTGAATAGTATGGATGCAACAAGCTTGTCAACAGAGCTTGGAAAAGCGGATATGATATATCTGTATACAGATTCAGTCCTTAGTTATTCAGCAGAAGGTTCTCAGATTGGAGAAAATTTATACGAATTCTTAGGACGCTACATGACAGACAAGCCGGTTATCATTAATTATGCTTTGAAGGATAGTGGTTCTAAGGATGATGATGAGCCGGATGTTCCGGTTACTCCGGGCACTGTGTCTAGAACCTATACTATGACAACCCAGGATTTCAAATTAAGTTGGAAGCGGACACAAACCGTTAATATTAGTAACTGGACAAAGAACACACTTGAAGTGAATACGGTTAATGTATTAAAAGCTTATATTACTTCTATGTGGTTCTCTCGTTATGAAGTTGGTTCAACAGTTCCGGCTGGATATGCTACTTGGGCTGATTATTGGAAACGAACAGCTATTAGTTCTGGTTCAGGAGGAGATCCGGCAACTGAAGCAGTTGCTACAATGAATATTTTATTCATCTATGGTAATGATACAGACGCTTCAGGTATTGCTGATCTTGGTACATGGTTGGCAGGAGATGGAAAGTCAGCATTCTTCTCAAGAAATACAGAAGCTGCTAATATGCCAACAGAATATAAAGTGGAAGCTGTACGTGCAGATGCATTGACGATTGACAGCTTTTATGTAAAGGATGCAGAGGGAAATAGAATTAAGGCACCAGATAATACGGATGTTAAAAAGTATGACTTGATTCTCATTGCACCACATGATTATACTTCTCACGATATCAGTGAGGATGTAAGAACGACAATGAATACATTGTCAACAGATACAAATGGGGTTACCTATATCTTATTTGGTACATTACCGGATACTTCTGGTAGTAGTGGTGGAAGTGGTTCCGGCGGAAGCGGAACCAGCGAAAATATTACCATTGATGTTTCTACAAACTTTGGTAAATTGGTAGATTCAGCGATAACAACTACCGGATACGCAAAGATTAATAATGCATTAGTAATCGGTTTTGATTTTATGGATACCTTGGCAAATGCACCGGATAAGAATCAGACTAAGGTTACTAAGATTGTTAATTTAATTAATAAGAGTCGTTTCCGTACATTTAGCGGAGGTGGCTCCGGTGGCATCAGTGGTTCTACTTCGACAACTGCTTACAGAGTATTGGAGTTGCAGCCTTGTTATCCAATTGATTTGGATGTTGCATATAGCAGTACGGTAACATTGGGACAACATCCTGCAAAGTATACTATTAAGGGAAATTATTATACCATTCCTGCCAATGTGGTAAGTGGTGTATCAGAAGATGATGTTTCACCGGGAATTGAGTATTACAAGTGGGATTTATCGGTTGCAAAACTTTCTTATGCACTTGGAATTCCTGCAAGTAATATAGAATTGGTTCAGATGTCTACGGCTGAGTTTGTTACCTCAAAGGCGGATGCAGCAACCGCTTACGATTTGATTTACATTGGTGGTAATAAGTCTGCATTAAAGCCGGTAGACTGGTATGGATTTATAACAGATCAAAGTGCTCCGCAATATAATGGTTCTTTAACCAGATATAGTATGTATTCTCATAGTGGTGAATTATTTGATAATTTACAGCAAGGTAGTGGTATTGATTCAAAGAAAATTGTATATTCTGGTGACGAATATAAGTATATACAGTTAAATGGTAATGATATCACATATGATCGCTATGAGCAGTTAAAGCAGTATATTGATTCCGGTCGGCCAATTATTGTTGGTGATGAATTATGGGATCGATATGAAGAAGCGAAGTCTTTGGTAAATCCAAGAACGAATACCTGGATAGACGTAGATTCTAATATGTATGCACTGTTAGATTATCTACAGGCTCAGTCAAATGACGGAAAGAAAAATATTCTGACCGGATGGGCAAATCGAATTCCGCGTTCAGTTGCATCAGCTGACCTTTGGAAGGATGGAATTACTACAGCGGAAAAGGATGCTTATTTGAATGAATATTACGTTGAAGTGAAAGAGTCGCAGCTAAAAGATAATCCAAATGGTGATTATCAGACACATACCATTGAGAATGCACAGGAGATGTATGGAAGTGCAGGAACAGTAACAGTATGGAATGATGCATTAAATAAGCAACTTTCGGATTTGGTATTTAAGGATAGTTACATAAGACCAAAGTATACTGTAACAACCAATGCAGTTTCTTATAAATCTAACGATGAATCAACTAAATTGAAGACGATAGATTTAGTAAATGGTAATTTATATTGGAAGATTAAGTTAGAAAATCCAATTGAAGGCCATCAGTATCAGGCTGTATTATTAGAAGATTTGAATGACAATGCAGACTTTGATTTAAAAACTGAAAAATTAAGTGCTGTAGCATTTACACCTAATAATGGGACTGGTGATATGGAAGCTGAGTTAACATACGCAGTGCCAAGTTCGTTCTGGGGAGCTATCAGCTGGCAAGTTGTGGTTATGGATGTTACATTTACCGAGGGTAATGTGTCTGATTTAGCTCTGTCTAATGGTACAGCAGATATCAGTTGTATTGACAGAGAAGATAAAGAGAAGAAATCAGCAACGATTCTGGAAATTATGCCATTAAGTCTGGCTGCAAATGGTAATTATAATAATAAATCAGCTAATGGTGCTCGTAAGGATACAGCAGGTTTCCAGAAAGGTGAAGCTATACAGGATGGACATTCTCTTTATCTGGATGTGAATTATCAGCAAGGTGCCGGTAATGATTTCTTGTACTCTAGCTTGGATGATACCGGTTACTATGATACAAATAAGCAGATTACAGATGTAAAAACCTATCAGTACAGTGGTATTCCGGGTGGTAAAGGTTATGCATTTACCACATGGGCAAATGATTCAAGTTTTTATAATTATAGTAGCACCGGTTCTGCTAGAACTATTGAGAATTCTGGAAATGTAGAATTAGGATTATACCAAACCAGATTAAGCATTAACCGGTTTGATACAACGAACAACCGGGAGGACTGGGGTTATAATTATATTGATGAAATTGCGAATGATTATGACTTGACCTTAGATATTATGTATTTGGATGATATTGAGTATTATGCATATCAGGCAAATCATCTGACGGATACGCAGAGAAGTGATTATGCAGAAATGGCTGGCGAGGCATATGGAAAGTATATGAGTTATATGCAGCCAAATTACTTAAAGACATACACCAATGTAGGTACTGATATTGATCCTTATAAGGATTATACAGACAAAGAGAAAAAACTTCGTCAGTTGATGCAGGATATCTATGATGGCAAGAAGGGCATAACCATGAATGAAACAGAACGATATGCACTGAAGACGGCTTTAGATTCCGGTGATTATTTCAGGATGTTTTATTCCAGTGCAATAGGTTCTTATGTCAGATATAATAATACAGGATTGGCAAAAGAAATTCGGGA
>CAMEWU010000107.1 GCA_945946715.1 uncultured Clostridium sp.
ACTATTTGGTGATTATAAAAGGCATCAGAAGACCACTACATTAGGAAGGATTGAGCCGGATATTAAGGGACAGTATGGGTTTGCTGATTTGAACAATTGTTTGCCTAATTATGTGAATAATGCTATAATAAGTGGAATTATGTCATTTGATAAAAGAATTGAAGGGTTTGCCAGAGAGGATGCGGTTCTTTGTGGAATTGAAAGCCGAACATCTTCTCCGGTTCGAATAGAGCGAAACCAGAGTTTTGTAAGTAATATTGCCGGAATTTATCCTTGCGGTGAAGGGGCAGGATATGCCGGAGGAATTACTTCAGCGGCAGTTGATGGGATAAAAGTAGCAGAAGCAGTTGCCGGTGCCTATGGTTTTCAGTAGGAAAGGAGTCATTCATGAGTAGAGTGCGAGAACAATTAGCCAGAAAGAATCGAATTGTTGTAAAAATCGGTTCTTCTTCTTTAGTACATAGCAACACACAGAATCTGGATTATGTTAAGCTGGAAAAGCTGGTACGATTTCTGTGTGATTTAAGAAATCAAGGGAAAGATGTGATTTTAGTGTCTTCCGGAGCCATAGGTGTAGGGGCAAAATCACTGGGATTATTTGAGCGGCCAAGAACTACATCCTTGAAGCAGGCCTGTGCAGCAGTAGGACAGGGGCAGCTTATGATGGTATATCAAAAACTGTTTTCAGAATATCATCAGGTATCCGCTCAGGTATTATTAACCTTTGATGTTATTACATCGGAGGAGCGGAGACGGAATTCCATTAACACATTTAATGAGTTATTACAGTTAGGTATCATTCCGGTTGTAAATGAAAATGATACGGTGGCAACAGAAGAAATTGAATTTGGTGATAATGATACCTTATCTGCCATAGTAGCAGCATTGGTAAAGGCAGACTGTCTGGTTATTATGTCAGATATAGATGGGCTATATACCGATGATCCCCATTATAACAAGGATGCAGTACTGATTTCTGAAGTAGAGGAAATCAATGAGGAATTGAAAGGAATGGCAAAAGGTGCCGCTTCCAATCTGGGAACCGGCGGAATGGCAACTAAAATTGCTGCGGCTTCTATTGCAACAGCAGTAGGTGCTGATATGATTATTTTGAATGGAGAACGAATCGAAATTTTAAATGAGTTATTCCAGGGCGAGGATGTGGGAACTGTGTTCCATGCACATCCGGAGCTTCATTTCAAGATTGAGGATTATTTAAAGGAGGTTCACCGATGACCGACGAACAGGTGGCACGAATTAATGAGTTATACCATAAATCCAAGACGCCGGAGGGGTTAACAGCGGCAGAAAAGGCAGAACAGACCAGACTTCGGCAGGAATATCTGATGGCAATTCGAAAGAATATGCGTCAAACCTTAGATAATACAGTAGTTGAGTATCCGGATGGTACAGTAAAGAATCTAAAGGAAGTTGGGATAAAATATGCAGAAATTAAACACACAAACGACGAATAAAAAAATGACAAGAAATGCAATTAAAGAAATGCGTCTGGCACTGTCAGAAGAAGAGATACAGACTTTATCGGAAGCCTGTGTATCTAAAGTTTTACAATTTCCGGAATTATTGGAAGCTAAAACAGTATGTGTTTACATGCCTACCGGTAATGAGATTGATACCAGTGCTATTATTCAATATTGTCTGGAAAATGATAAAAAGGTAGCTGCACCAAGAGTAGAAGGGGAAACCATGGAATTCTACTATTTTGAAAATGCTTCAGATTTGCGGCAGGGTGCATATGATATATGGGAACCTACGGGCATGGTGAAAGTTACAGATGAAGAAAGCCTGGTTATTATGCCGGGAGTCGCTTTTGATTTAAACTGCAATCGAATTGGATATGGAAAAGGTTATTATGACCGATACTTATCGAAACATCCTAAAATGAAGAGGATTGCATTAGCTTATGAATTTCAGATTGTAGGAAAAATTAAGCAGGAAATTCATGATGTAAAGCCACAGATGATTGTGACAGAAAGCAGGGTAATTATGCAACCAAAGGAATTTGATTTAATTAGTGTATGTAAGGCAGCAAAGCATGCAAGCCATAGTTTAGGTCTGTTGGATACTGCCAAGAAAAATGCATGTTTATTAAAGGTATCCAAGGCAATCGAAGAAAATCAGGAATTGATTCTAAAAGCTAATGGAAAAGATGTTGCCAATGCCAAGAAAAATGGTATGGCAGATGCGTTAGTTGACCGCCTTTCCTTAAATGAACAACGGATACAGGGCATTATTGAGGGAGTTGTTCAGGTGGTTTCTTTGACGGATCCAATCGGAACGGTGATTACCCGTTTTGACCGTCCAAATGGTCTACACATTGAACAGGTTCGAGTACCGTTTGGTGTGATTGGAATTATTTATGAATCTCGTCCAAATGTAACAGTGGATGCATTTTCATTGTGCTTTAAGACCGGAAATGCAGTGATTCTTCGGGGTGGAAGTGATGCGATTCATACTAATATGGCATTGGTATCTGTAATTCGAAAAGCCTTAAAATCCATGGATGTGGATGAAAATGCTATTTGTCTGGTAGAGGATACCAGTCGGGAAGTGGCAGCTCGTTTCATGAAAATGAAGCAGTATGTAGATGTTTTGATTCCTAGAGGTGGTGCCGGATTGATTCAGACGGTAGTAGAACAGTCTACCATACCGGTCATAGAGACGGGAACAGGAAACTGCCACATTTACATTGACCGTTATGCGGATATTAATAAGGTGGTGCCAATTGTACATAATGCAAAACTACAACGGTTAGGTGTGTGCAATGCCTGCGAATCCTTAGTCATTCATGAGAAGATTGCAGATGAGGTTATTCCGCTTTTGATTGAGGACTTACAAAAGGAAGGCTGTGAGATTCGAGGAGATGAAAAAGTGTGCTCCTACAATCCACTGATAAAAGAAGCAACGGAAGAAGATTACGGAACAGAATATTTAGCAAAGATTATTTCTGCCAAGGTAGTCAAATCTGTATATGAAGCTATCGAACATATAAATAAATACAGCACCGGACATTCCGAGGCAATCATTACGGAAAATGAGGAGTCGGCGAAAGCCTTCACCGATGGAATCGATTCTGCCTGTGTATATGTGAATGCTTCTACACGATTTACAGACGGCTTTGAATTCGGTTTCGGTGCAGAAATCGGTATCAGCACCCAGAAGCTTCATGCCAGAGGACCGATGGGATTGCTGGCATTGACATCCAGTAAGTATGTGATACATGGGAATGGACAGATAAGGAGTTAATTTTCGGTTTAGGCATGAGCCATGCGTGACAAAGTTGAATTGGCTGCTGGGAGCTTGCTCACAAGCAGACATATTCATGCTTTGTCACATAGGGCGAAGCCCAGCGACCGAGCCGAAACGAAGTGAAGGCGAGGTAGCATGGCTCAGGCTACTAACGAGTATTCGGTTTCCAATATATTTTCATGAAGGAATGAACAACTATAATTTACCTATCATTCTTCACGTTTTTATACATTTAGTGGGTAATTTCCCTGTTTTTCTTTCATTATAGATATGCATTTACCTACTAGATGCCTTCATAATGTATGTCCAGTAGGTAAATTATAAAGAAATTCTTCTCATTGTAAGCTTTTTTACCCACTAAGCATGCTTACAAAAATGATTTGGTGGGTATTTCACTTGCTATCAGATTAAATTGCAAGTCATTTTACCTACCGAACTAATGATAGTGAATCATCTGGTAGGTAAGTGTGAGAAAGCTTTAACAAATTATGGAAGATTCCATCTGTATATCATCAGAAACCGATAAGGCGACTAAACCAACAACCCATAATTTATATTGGAGAAAGTAGTATAGCACCGCGAAATTAGACATGACAGAATAAGTAATGGTTTACGTACATAGGAGGCGATTATATGAACACTGTATATGAAAGTATTATAGCCGGCTTAACTGAAGCTGTAGATGATGCTGAAAGTGAAGGAAAAAGAATTAACGAGAAGTGTTGTTTCCATCGCTCCTATAATAGAAGATGGAGCAGAGCAAATAAAAAAACGTAGTTATAAGGGAATATCTTAGAAAGTTTTTATATCACTTCTATATGACTTTCTGCGAATGAATATATGAAATGCAAAAGAGGAGAGAAAAATGAAGGATAATCAATTCAAGATTGATACCCAAAAGCGAAATATTATCATCGCAGTAATTGTAGCAGTACTAATTATTGCAGGAATCATCACTGGAGTGGTTCTCTACAACATGAACAACAAGCCGACTGAGGAGTCTGCTACATAGACAACCGAAGTTGAGAAACTAACAGAAGACCCAACTGAAGATGAGACGAAGACAGTGAAAGATACTGAGGAACCTGCTTCCACCAAGGAGTCTGAGGATACTGAGGATGCTGAGAATACTGAGAAAACGGTGAATTCTACCGAAGAGGTGCGACGTACGTCGGAAGCCACCCAAGAGGTAATACCTACAGAGGAACCTGCTACACAAGCTCATACCCATACTTGGTCAGAGGCTACTTGTACATCACCTAAGACTTGTACCACTTGTGGAGCCACTGAGGGCTCAGCTCTTGGACATGACTTTTCAGTAGACAAGCCGGAAGATGTCTATAACCCTGATAAAGTCATAGTTGGATGTAAATGTAGTGATTGTGGTGAAGTTTTTGCCGGCGACGATATAATTGCTCATCAAGATTCTACAAATCACCGTGGTTGGGATATGGTTGAAATTAACGATGGATGGGAAGTAGTTCACTACTTCTTCTGCTCTAGATGTGGAGCAGCTCAATAAGACTTATCTAGAGGCCTTGGAAAAATCCAAGGTCTCTTTTTTCTCATGGAACAAGAACAAATTAGCGACCTATGCGAAACAATCTATGTGAAACACCCTATGAAAAATCGCGCTATATCAGTCTGCCTTGCAAAAAAACGTTTCTTTCGCAAAAGAGTGTAGTTGTGTAGTCAAGCTGTCTTATGATATAATTATGAAAGTTTCAGGATCAATACATACGAAGGGAGAACTGTTATGGCAGAGACGAATTTCACAGGAAGCAAACACTATATCGCCGCACCGGAATTGATGCAGGCGGTGAATGTTGCGATTGAACTGGAAAAGCCATTATTAATTAAAGGAGAGCCGGGAACCGGTAAGACCATGCTTGCAGAAGCCATTCGGGAAGCAACCGGCAAGGAATTATTTATTTGGAATATTAAGTCTACAACGAAGGCACAGGATGGTTTATATGTCTATGATACGATTCAGCGTTTGTATGACAGCCAGTTTGGTGAGGAAGGGGTAGACGATATTGCCCATTATATCAAATTAGGTAAATTAGGAGAGGCATTTAAGTCAGAGGAGCAGGTAATCCTGTTGATTGATGAGATTGATAAAGCAGACTTAGAATTTCCAAACGATTTGCTTTGGGAACTGGATAAAATGGAATTCTATATCCATGAGACGAAGGAAACGGTAAAAGCAAAGCATCGTCCAATTGTAATTATTACCTCCAATGCAGAAAAGGAATTGCCGGATGCCTTTTTAAGACGTTGTATTTTCCATTATATTGATTTCCCGGACAGGGAGCAGATGACAGAGATTGTCAATGCACACTTTGAACACTTGGAAGAACATCTGTTACAGCAGGCAATGGATACATTTTACTGGATACGGGGATTGAAGGATATTCGGAAGAAACCAAGTACCTCTGAACTGATTGACTGGATTCGAGCCTTGCAGTTAGGTGGAATCGAGCCGGATTTGATTCGTAAGGAAATGCCATTTTTAGGTGTTTTGATTAAGAAGGATGAAGACTTAGGTGTAATTAAACAAAGGAGACTGGATTAGTGTTTTTGACATTTTTCTATTTGCTGCGAAGTAAGGGCATTGATGTGTCGGTTACGGAGTGGCTGACCTTAATAGAAGCTTTGGATAAAGGACTCTGTCATGGTAGCTTTACAGAGTTCTATTACCTGTGCCGCATGACCTTGGTGAATCGGGAATCAGATTTTGACAAATTCGATTTGGCATTTGGGGAATATTTTAAGGGAATTCAGGATGAAAATGAAATTCCACCGGAAATCATGAAGTGGCTGGATAAGGGTGATATGGACGATTCCCAGTTGAATCGGGATGTGTATCGATTTGAGCAGCATCGGGATTCAAATACGGTTAAGCGCATGTTCCGGGAACGGGTAACTGAGCAGAATTCCGAGCATAACGGAGGAAATTACTGGATTGGAACCAGTGGTGGTTCCGCATTTGGACATACCGGGCGTAATCCCGGTGGTATTCGTGTGGGAGGCAGTCCGGGTATGCATACTGCCTTTTCTGTCATGGGAGAACGGAAGTATGAAAGCTTTCGGAATGACCGGGCATTAAGTATGCGTCAGTTTCAGGTAGCATTTCGCCGTCTCCGCCAGTATTCTGCCCGTCTGGATGTGGCAAAAACGGAGCTGGATATTGATAAAACCATTGACAGCACCTGTAATCAGGGTGGTTATTTGAAGCTGGAATTCGAAAAACCAAGAAAGAATACAGTGAAGCTGTTGTTATTATTTGATTGTGGCGGAACCATGTATCCGTTTATGGAGCTTTGTAACAATTTATTCCAGGCGGTGCATAAAGCAAATCATTTCAAGGATGTGCAGACCTATTATTTTCATAACTGCATTTACCAGAAGGTGTATAAGACACCGGAATGTGAGACAGGTGACTGGGTAGATTTGGATTATTTATTCCGGCATTTTGATAAGGATTATAAAGTCATTATTGTAGGAGATGCCCAGATGGCACCAGAGGAATTGTTTGATGTAAATGGAAATTATCGTGGTCCGAATGGCGGTATGAGTGGCTATGAATGGTGCCAGTTATTGAATAGTAAGTATAAGAAGATTGTCTGGCTGAATCCAAGATACCATGGCGGATTAAATGCTTTAAGTTGGATGGAATCGGAGCATGAACTGGCCAAGCTGTTCCATATGTATCTGCTGTCTGTGGACGGATTAAAAGAAGCCATTACTTATTTGATGGCACCGAGATAATAAAGTTTTAAAGCAAAACTGTATATAATGAATTAGAGTACAATTGAAAGAAGGTTTCAAATTGAATCAGAACTGGGGTTTAGTCTTAAGTGGCGGTGGTGCCAAGGGTGCTTATCAGATTGGTGTCTGGACGGCGATGAAGGAACTTCATATGGAGGAATGGATTGGCGGTGTTTCCGGTTCTTCTATTGGAACATTAAATGCTGCCTTATTTGCGTGTGACAATTATGAAAATGCAAATGAGGTATGGAATCAAGTCAATCTCCTTTCTGTTTTCGATACAGAATGGGCTTTGATTGATGGGAAAGAAGGCACATTTTCCAGAGAAGAGATGCTTACCTTGTTTCGAACCTATGTGGATATACCGAAGCTCATTCGCAGTGAGCGGCCGATTTACTGCAGTATTTCCAGAATTACGCCGGATCGAAGCTATCAGGGAGAATATGCACGATTAGATGGCAGAACCCAGTATGTTATTGAACAGTTACTGATGGCGTCCTCGGCATTACCAATTATTCATGAAGCAGTCGAATATCAGGGCTGGTTTTACCGGGACGGCGGTTTGACAGAC
>CAMEWU010000108.1 GCA_945946715.1 uncultured Clostridium sp.
CCACACATCCAACCATAACCGTTGATGCAGTACCCGTTAACCAGTGCACATGAGCCCTTCCTTCAAACGGACTCTCTACACTTTCTGTAAACTGACCATGGCAATATGGCTCTAACTTTCTAATTTCTGCTTTGTCATTCATAGATGCCGGTGAACTTTCTTCAAAATATTCAAATGCCCGGTTACCATGTCCCATTAACGCTTCTGCCAGAATAATCCAACCCTGAGGCTGTGAGAAAATACCACCATTTTCCTTCGTAGATGGATTAAACAACAGCATTAGTGCACCTTCAAAGGCATGATCCACATAAGAAGGCGCCATTACCCGTACACCATATGAAGTATTCAATTCACGATGTACAGACTCTAATGCAAGTTCTGCCTGTTCCTTTGAAGCTAAGCCACTGATGACAGCCCATGACTGTGGATTCAGCCACATATTTGCTTCTGGATCCTTCTTAGAACCAATAACCTGTCCATCCTCCTTAAATCCACGAATATAACGGTCATCCTCCCAGCAGAGATTCTGTAAAGTATCCTCTAATTCCTTCTGAACCTTTGTCAGATAATCCACATACTCTGTATCCTTACGTTCCTGAGCAATCTTCTTTAACATATCCATTGCATAGTATAATTGCATAGCTACAAAAGTAGATTCACCTAATTTACCTAAACGTAAACAGTCATTCCAATCCGCATGTAGTCCGGCTGGCATCCGATGATTTCCTAAGTGGTTCATAGAGAAATCAATAGCACGTTTTAAATGCTCATATACCGTATCTTCTCCACCATTTGCATACACAATTACTTCATCTAAAAATTCTTTGTTGCCGGACTCTGCAATATACTTGTAAATAGTTGGGAATAACCACAATGCATCATCTGCCCGGTATGCCGGATGTCCGGTTGCACGAACATAGGATTCATCATCCGGTGTATCTTCATGGCCTGCATTGTGATCAAATTTTACCAATGGAAGACCTGCTCCGTTATCTACCTGTGCGGACAACATAAAGCGAATCTTTTCCAGTGCCATCTCCGGTGCCAGATGAATGACGCCCTGAATATCCTGAACCGTATCCCGATAACCATATCCATTTCTCAATCCACAATAAGTAAAAGAAGCTGCTCTTGACCAGATAAAGGTCATGAAGCACTGATATGCATTCCATGTGTTAATCATATTGTTAAAGGAATCACTTGGGGTCTGTACCTGAAGATTATTCAGCTTTCCATGCCAATATGAAATCAACTCGTCCAACTCTGCTGCACAAGTCTTTGCTACATCTGCATAGCTATTAAAAATTGCATCTGCTTCTGTTTCCTTCTTTTCACCTAGAATGAATGCCAATTCCTTGGTCTCACCCGGAGCCAGTTCCAAAACAGTCTGCAACGCACCACATGCATTGGAATTGTAATTCAATGCATTACCGCAGTCTCCCTGTTCTACTGCCACAGGATTGCCATAACCATGATATCTTCCAAGGAAGCTTTCCTTATCACCACAATATGATGCTACCGGCTGTCCAGCCATACCAAAGAACCGGCATGCACAATTGCTTCCATTAATAGAATGTCGATTTACATTTTCATTAATAAATTGCAATATTTTATTAGTTTTAAAATATGTTCTTGTAATAAATAATGTATACTGCAGATTCACCTGATCCTGCTCATAATTACCCTCATTGGTAAATTCACAATATCCAAAAACAGAAATTTTTCTTGGCTTGTCTGATTGATTCGTCACCTTCAGATTCCATACCTCATAGGTTTTATCCAAAGGCACATAATACAACGCTTCTGAATGAATTCCCGCATAATCAGCATGAATATTTGTATACGCTGTACCGTGATGGCATTCACTCTTATATGTATCCAAATCTTTTCCTACCGGCTGCCAGGATGCGGACCAATAATCTTTTGATTCTTCATCCCGCAAATAAATATAACGTCCCGGTTGATCAAAGCTGTTAAATATATAACGAATTACACGTCCATTTGCACCACTTTTTACAAAGCTATAGCCACCGGCATTGTTTGAAATAATTGCACCATACTCTGGTGACCCCAAATAATTTGCCCAAGGTGCCGGTGTATCCGGTCTTGTAATCACATATTCTTTATTTGCTCCATCAAAATATCCATAGTTCATATTGTTGTCTCCTTCAATTTATATAAATTCGGCATGATAACCCATACTGCTTTATTATAGCAAAAAAGCCTATCTTCCGCAAGGAATAATAGGCTTCTTATGATAGCATTTTTTAGTTTTTATTCTGCATCTTTTAAGCTCAGACTAATCTTGCCCATTTCCACGCCGATACATTTTACACGTACCTTATCGCCGATGTTTACAACATCCTCAACCTTAGCTACCCGTTCCTTGGACAGCTTGGAAATGTGAATCATGCCATCCTTATTCGGTGATAACTCTACGAATGCACCATATGGCATAATCCGAACAACCGTACCATCATAAGTCTTACCAACCTCGATTGGATCAACAATGGAGTGAATAATCTGAATTGCCCGGTCAATTCCTGCCCGTTCAATACCACAGATATATACGGTTCCGTCATCATCAATATCAATCTTAACACCGGTTTCTTCGATAATGGCATTAATGGTCTTACCCTTCTGTCCAATAATCTCACCAATCTTTTCCGGGTCAACCTTCATCTGTTCAATCTTTGGTGCATACTCACCAACGGTTGGACGTGGCTCAGAAATAGCAGGCTTCATACATGTATCCATAATGAATAATCTAGCTTCTCTTGTTCTTGCAATAGCCTCTTCCACAATAGGACGTGTCAGACCATGAATCTTAATATCCATCTGAATCGCTGTAATACCTTCTGTCGTACCGGTTACCTTAAAGTCCATATCTCCAAAGAAATCTTCCAGTCCCTGAATATCAGTAAGAACGATATAATCATCATCGGTATCACCGGTTACAAGACCACAGGAAATACCTGCAACCATAGCCTTGATAGGAACACCTGCAGCCATCAATGACATACAGGATGAGCAGGTAGAAGCCATAGAAGTCGAACCATTTGACTCAAAGGTCTCTGATACAGTACGAATTGCATATGGGAACTCTTCCTCACTTGGAATAACAGGAAGAAGTGCTCTCTCAGCCAATGCACCATGTCCGATTTCACGACGTCCCGGACCTCTCGATGGCTTTGTCTCACCTACCGAATAGGATGGGAAGTTATAGTGATGCATATAACGCTTTGATACCTCATTTGGATCAAGTCCATCAATCTTCTGAATCTCAGAAAGAGGTGCCAGTGTACATACATTACAAATCTGTGTCTGTCCACGGGTAAACATTGCAGAACCGTGAACTCTAGGAATAATATCAACCTCTGCTGCAAGAGGACGAATCTGATTGATTGCACGACCATCCGGACGCTTATGATCCTTCAAAATCATCTTACGGACTGTCTTTTTCTGATACTGGTAAACTGCCTCACCAAGTACTGCAAGCCATTCTTCCTTATCAGCAAATGCTTCTTCAAACTTAGCAGTAATCTGACGAATATTCTCCTCACGAACCTGCTTCACATCTGTAAATACTGCCTCCTCCATCTCAAGCGGAGTCACAATCTCTTTCATGGCTGCAAACATCTCTTCCGGAATTGCACAGCTTACATATTCATGCTTTGGTTTACCAACCTCTGCAACAATCTGGTTAATGAATGCAATAATTGTCTGATTGATATCATGAGCCATATAAATAGCTTCAATCATCTTAGCTTCCGGAACAATATTTGCACCAGCCTCAATCATAATAACCTTTTCACTGGTAGATGCAACTGTCAGCTGAAGGTCCCCTTCCTTCCAGTCCTTCTGTGATGGATTCACGATGAATTCACCATCAACAAGACCAATCTGTGTCATGGCACATGGACCGTCAAATGGGATATCCGAAATGCAGGTTGCAATAGAAGCACCAAGCATTGCAACTAACTCCGGACGACACTCCGGATCAACTGACATTACCATGTTATTCAAGGTGACATCATTTCTGTAATCTTTTGGGAATAATGGACGCATTGGGCGGTCAATAACACGAGAGGTTAAAATTGCATTTTCAGATGCCTTCCCTTCTCTCTTGTTGAATCCTCCAGGGATTTTACCAACTGCATACATTTTCTCCTCATATTCTACGCTCAATGGGAAGAAATCAATTCCTTCTCTTGGCTTTTCAGATGCAGTTGCGGTACATAATACAACTGTATCGCCATAATGCATAAATGCACATCCATTTGCCTGTGCACCAACTCTGCCAACATCAACCCGAAGGGTTCTGCCGGCCAGTTCCATTGTAAATTGCTTATACATCTTCGTTTCTCCTTTTCTCTTATTTTTGCATAAGACACCGAAACGACTGAACAACACACTGATTCAATGTGCTTTTCAGAAGTCTCGGCTAGCGTCTTACACAATCTGTTATATTTTATCACATCTATATCAAAAAAACAAGCAAAGAAACACACAATCCAGCTTTGACAAACCTAAAAAAACGAGTAAAATATGCATATAATTATAAATGCCATATAGGTCTTAAAATGGTTTCACAGCATTCGTAGTTTATAATAGTTGTACAGAATGGAGGAATTTTTATGATATTAGGTGAAAGCATGAAAAAGGTCATTCTTGCCGGTATTGGTGCAATTGCCATTACAGCAGAAAAATCCAAAGCATTAATTGATGAATTGGTGGAAAAAGGAGAACTGACGGTTGAGCAGGGAAAGATTCTAAACGAAGAACTAAAACATAAAGCGAAAGAACAAGAATCTGAAACGATTCATATTGAGATTCAATAACTTTCAAGAGGTGAAGCAGTATGACTTACAATACCCATAGTGAAAACAAAAAACGCCTGCATGAAATCACGCAGATTATCAAGAAATACGATATTGTAAAGAATGGTTTATCCCCAGATATTCTGTGTAGAATTCTGGAAGATCTGGGACCAACCTTTGTCAAGCTGGGACAAATCATGTCAAAACGGACGGACATTCTTCCACAGGACTATTGTACCGCTTTAGAAAAACTGTGTGCAGATTCCAATCCCTTGCCTGCATCCGAAATCATAGATGTAATCGAATACGAATTTGGCAGACCTTTAGAAGAAATATTTCAGATTTTCGAAGAAGTTCCCCTTGGTTCCGCATCCATTGCCCAGGTACATGTCGCAACCCTTATGAATGGACAGCAGGTTGTTGTTAAGGTGCAACGTCCACATGTTGCAGAAACCATGCGGGAAGATATCTCTCTCCTCCGCAAAATAGTAAAACCCTTGAAATTTGCTCCTAGTGTTGGTGGAACGGTTGATTTCCATATGCTTTTAGATGAGCTTTGGAATGTATCCCAACAGGAACTAGATTTCTTAATTGAAGCACGACACCTGAAACAATTTCAAGAAAATAATAAAGATACTCTTTATGTTACCTGTCCCCAGATTTACGAATCATTAACTACCTCACGGGTTCTTACCATGGAGTTCATTAATGGATGTCCTATCAGTGACAAAGAACAATTACAGAAACTGGATTATGATTTCAAGGAAATTGGTGATAAATTAACAGAAAACTACATGAAGCAAGTACTGGATGATGGATTTTTTCACGCGGATCCCCATCAGGGTAATATTCTAATTCGGGACGGTAAAATTGTGTGGATTGATATGGGAATGGTAGGAACTCTCTCTATGCACGACCGAACGCTATTAAAAGATGCTGTAAAAGCAATTGTCCGCAAAGATAATAATGGTGTTATACGTGCAATTATGGGATTAGGTGCCATTAAGGGAGAACTGGATTATACTCGTCTGTATTCCGATATTGATATGTTAATTGGACGATACTACAACATTGATTTAGGTGACCTCAATCTGGGTATCATTCTACAGGAAATCATCCAGGTCATTACAGATAATCATATCTCTCTTCCTGCCGGAATTTCCATGTTGGCAAGAGGAATTGTAACCATTGAAGGGGTCCTTGCTGCCCTTTCTCCGGAAACAAATGTTGTACAGATTGCCAGCTTGCATGTTATGAATGAACTCAGACAGGAACATAGTCTGAAAAAAGATTTAGAACGCGGGATGCAATCTGTCTATGTATCTGCCGGAAAAGCTTTGGATATTCCCGGTCTTACTACCGATTTATTGAATATGACCTTACGGGGACAGACTCGTCTGAATCTGAATCTGGCAGGTTCTACTTCTTTTATTGATGAGTTTAATAAAATTACAAATAAGATAATTGTATGTATTATAGCTGCAGCTCTTTTAGTAGCATCCAGTTTAATTTGTACCACCGATATGCAACCCAAAACTCTTGGTATTCCAACCCTTGGTTTTGTTGGTTACTTGGTTGCATTAATTCTTGGTATTATATTAATAGTGGTATCCCATCATAAAAAGAAATAAAACTATTAAAATAAAAACCGGACAGTCATTTTCATACTGTCCGGTTTTTATTTTAATTACTTTCTCAAACCTAAGCTCTCAATTAAAGCTCTGTAACGGTTAATATCCTTTTTCTTTAAGTAAGCTAACATATTTCTTCTCTGACCAACCATCTTTAAAAGACCTCTTCTTGAATGGTAGTCATGTGGATTTGCCTTAAAATGATCCTGTAAATCATTGATTCTGGCTGTTAATAAAGCAACCTGAACCTCTGGCGAACCTGTATCACCTTCTGAACGGCCATACTTCTTGATAATATCTGCTTTCATTTCTGTTGTAATCATAATCTTATCCTCCTTATATTTTATACAGCCTGTACTAAGACAAGGTCGGAGTGTCCACTATCCGAGCACCGGCTAAAATCACAACATTGCTATAATAGCACAAACTCAGTAACTTGTAAACAACTTTTGCTTATGAAATCATCTTTCCTACTTATAAAATTCTACCATTTTATCTAATCTGCTGCACATATTTTCCATCAATCCATCCAAAAGTGTTAATGCAGTCATTGCTTCCACTACTACCACTGCCCTTGGAACTATGATTGGATCATGCCGACCTTTAATAGATATCTGAATATCTTCTCCAACCTTATTCACTGTTGATTGCTCATGCAAAATAGATGGCGTTGGCTTAAATGCCGCCCGAATTACAATCGGTGAACCATCACTCATACCGCCCAGAATTCCACCTGCATGATTAGACAACTTTTGGACGGTTCCATCCTTCATAACAAATCCATCGTTATTCTGTGAACCAATAGCTTTTGCAACCGCCATTCCATCTCCAATTTCGAATCCCTTTACTGCACCAATTGAAACAATCGCCTTTGCCAGATTTGCATCTAATTTATCAAATACGGTTTCTCCAATTCCTGTCGGCATTCCCGTCACGATACATTCTGCTATTCCACCTACAGAATCATGTGCTTTCATCATTTCTTCGATATAAACTCCGGCTTTTTTTGCAGCCTCTGCATCGGGCATATTCAAACTGTTATTCATAATTTCTGATGCATCAAACTGGCTATAATCAATTTCGATTGGTCCAATAGCCTTCGTATAGGTCAAAAGTTCAATGCCAAATTGTTTCAAAACCTT
>CAMEWU010000109.1 GCA_945946715.1 uncultured Clostridium sp.
GAAGTATCTACAATCTCACGAATCAAACCGGAAAAAACAGATATTTCTTCCTGTGCCTTCTTTGAAAACTCCTGCTCCTTGGTATACATTTCTTTTGCAGAATCACAGATATTTACGGCATGATCTGAAATTCGTTCAAAATCTCCAATACAGTGCAATAACATGGAAATAGTATGACTGTCTTTCTCAGTCAGGTTTTTACTGCTTAATTTGACCAAATATTTACCTAACTCATCTTCATATTGATCTACTACAGTTTCCATATTGCAAACTTGTTCAGCCTTGTCATTATCATAATTTTTCAATAAATCCATAGCCTGGAATAAGGCATTCCGACTGAGTTCTGCCATCTTTATGGCTACTTCCTTACAACGGGCAACTGCAATTGCCGGAGTATCTAAGAAACGAATGTCCAATGCCTGAAACTCCGGAGCCACTACTACGGTTTCTTCTACCTTATCCCGAATTGTCAAACAACTTAATTTTTCTAATCCTTTTGAACATGGCAATAATACACATGTAGCAAAAATATTATATGCACTATGAATCACAGCAATGCCTACTGCATTTGCCGGCTGATCCAGAAACTCAAAATGCAAAAACAGATTCAGCAAATAAAACAGAGCCAAAAATGAAGTAGTTCCAAGAATCTTTATATATAAGTGAACCACTGCTGCCCGCTTACCGTTGGTACTTGCACCTACAGATGAAAGCAAAGCCGTCACACAGGTTCCAATATTCTGACCCATAATAATTGGAATTGCCAATCGATAATCAACAACGCCCGTTACTGATAGTGCCTGTAAAATACCAACAGATGCAGAAGAGCTTTGAATGATGGCAGTTAATATCAGACCAACCAGCAATGCTAAAATCGGGTTCTTAAAATGTACCATGAAATTAGCAAATTCCGGTACATCCGCCAATGGTTCCACCGCTCCGCTCATAGTTGTCATACCAAACATTAATACGGTAAAGCCCAACAAGATATTTCCTACATTCTGATATTTCTGTTTCTTTGTAAACATTAATAAAATTACACCCAACAATGCCAAAATCGGAGTAAAAGATTCCGGCTTACATAGCGTTACAAAGAAATTATCTCCTTCTATGCCTATCAAACTTAACAACCATGATGTAATAGTTGTACCAATATTGGCTCCCATAATAACACCAATGGCCTGTGAAAGCTTCATAAGACCTGAGTTTACAAAACCGACTACCATAACGGTTGTAGCAGATGACGATTGAATAATCGCAGTTACACCGGCTCCTAAAAGAACTGCATATATCTTATTCGATGTTAGCTTTTCCAAAATCTTTTCCAGTTTGCCACCGGAAGCTTTTGTCAGTCCATCGCCCATAATATGCATTCCATATAAGAATAAGGCAAGTCCACCAATCATTGATAATACATTAAAGATACTCATCTGATATAACTCCTCTGAACATGATATTCTTTGGACTTGCAGCTTCATGATATATGGGTTTTGTAAAATTCAAATCATTTCAACGTAAAGTCCATGTAAATTATTACACATATTCTATCCATTTTTCAAGCCTATAACCATAAAAAGTTATTATCTGTCGAAATAAAGTCAATATTGTGAATAAAAATAACATGTTCTATGCCTTGCTCCTGTACATATTCCGCTACATCCTCATGATAATATCGTAAATCCATCATATGAATTTCACTAAACTGATCTGCCAGCAAAGGAACTATACAGTTTGCATAAGAGTCCTTAATAATTAATACTTTTTCTTTATTCGAAGCATTGCTTTCAATAATCGTCAATGGATGGTTTCCGCCAAAAAAAACACTGTATTTATCTTTTCGTTGTGCATATGCCATATCCAGCATACTATCTGTAGTCTGATTTTCTGTCACATAGATTCCTGAATATTCACCTTCAGTATTGTTTAATAGTTCTACCGTATCTGACTCCTGATTCCAGATTGGCACCTTCGAATATAAAGAGCCATAAAAAGCTTCTGTAATTTCTAACTGCTGATACTGTTCAAGAGGTATTGCTTCTATTTGCAACGCTTTACACAATTCTTCATATGCATAATATGCACCCAGGCTGGTCCAATGATGATCCGTTTTATAATAGATTTCTTCCTCTTTATGTTTTTGTAATGCTCCTGTAACATCAACAATATTCATATAAGAATTTAATTCCGTCTGAATTTGATTAATCACTTCTGCCTGTGGATATGTGGTTGCAAAAGCGGGAAGACGTTCCGGGTAAATTTCATTCGCATTTGGTGCAAGCATCAATGTCATAGTTACATCCGGATTCTCTGCTGCAAATAATTTCATGTAATTCAGATTTTCAGCAAGAATAGTATCCGGCTCCTGATAATCTTGAATTAAATACCCATCCTTTCCAATGTATACCTGATTGATTTCCGTAATTCCAAAGCAGCGGTTTACCGCTACATTTCCTTTCACAAATAAATCTTTTCCCAAAATCTGATCTGCCGTATATGACTCAAATGTTTTGGTATATTCACCACTAATATAGTTTTTCCATGTAAAGTCCGGTCTCAGGGTCAAATATCGGTTCTCCATTTCTGAAAATTCCCGTTGTTCCATAAAAATATAACCCAGTCCAAAAAAAGAAATGAATATGATAAACACTATAATTATCATTCGATTCCGCATAATTCTCCTCCTAAAACCGAAAATACAAAAATGGATTAAACGCATCACTTGCCAAACAACTGGTTGCTAATAACAGTACCAGTAACAAACCAAATACTTCTATAATACCTCCAACCACCTGTTTTCTTTGCTCCGGTAGTTTTTCTGCTGCTTTATGCACCAGCCATTTTGGAAATGGTGTAACTCCAACTGCCATGATAATAAAAATCAAAATATAAGAAATCAAATAATAAGTGCTGGTAGAATTCCAAAAAGGAATCCCTCCCATTCCAAACATACGCTTTAATACGGTTCCTAGTGTTTGCATAGAATCATAAGAAAAAATAACCCAGCTCAGATTAATAAAAAACAGGGCATAACAATGACGAAAAACAACAGGAAGCTTTTCCAACCATTTTAGCAAGCCTGCCTTTTCGATTAACAGGATAATAAAAAAATAGAACCCCCATAAAATAAAATTCCAGGCTGCTCCATGCCAGAATCCGGTCAATATCCATACAACCAATAAATTGATATAGGTTCTGGCTTTTCCCTTTCTGCTTCCTCCCAAAGGAATATAGATATAATCCCGAAACCAGGAGCTTAATGACATATGCCACCGTCTCCAAAATTCCGTGATACTTTTTGAAATATACGGATACTCAAAATTTTCCAGAAAATGAAAACCAAACATTTTTCCTAACCCGATTGCCATATCAGAATATCCACTGAAATCAAAGTAGATTTGAAACGTAAATGCAAACGATGCCATCCAGTACAATGCAACCGATACCTGACTATCCCCCATAGCTCCAATGGCTTCATACACACTTCCTGCTGTATTTGCCAATAAAACCTTTTTCCCAAGTCCAATTACAAAACGACGGATTCCATCGGAAAATAAATCGATACCCTCCTTTCGTTCCTCCAGTTCTTTTGCAACTGTCTCATATCGTACAATTGGTCCTGCAATCAATTGTGGAAACAAACAGACATAGGTTGCCAGATGCAGAATATTTTTTTGAGGTTCTACCTTCCCTCGATAGACATCAATCGTATAGGATAATGTCTGAAATGTATAAAATGAAATACCTAAAGGAAGAATAATATCCAGCAATGGGATTTGAAATCCTGCCAGTTTACCAATGCTTCCATTTACATTTGTCAAAAAGAAATTACTGTACTTGAAAAATGCAAGCATACCAATACTGAATATAATCGTTCCTATAACCGCAGCTTTTGCCCCTTTTTCTTTTCCCTTCTCTTTGCAATTTGCACAAACCAATGCCAATACATAATTCACACAAATTGTCACTAACATTACCAATATATACTTTGGTTCTCCCCATGCATAGAAAATCAGGCTGCTTATTAACAAAACCAGATTTCGCAGTTTTTTAGGGCATATAAAATAAACCGCAAGTACTACGGGCAAAAATACAAATAAAAATGTTGTACTGGAAAACAACATATAAATACTCCTTACTCTTTCTAACCTTTTTTCCTTGTATGCCTAACATCAAAACTGATATTATCATATACCAGTTTTATCCAACTGACAACTATCTAACAAGACAACAGCCCTTGTTCTATTACAAAACTCCGGCTTAAAGTCTTAGTTTCTCCGAGTTCATCAAAATAAATACTGATTTTTCGCTCATTTACATATGTAATGGTTCCCAATCCATAGATGCGATGTTTTACAACGGTACCGGGTTTTAACTGTTTCTGGTCTAACCGGATTTCATTTATAAACCGGGATGGTTGTAATGTCTTTCCGTATTTTTCTTTCAAAACATAGAGATGCAGATAATTTTTCGCCCGGGTCACTGCTACATAGAACATCCGTCGTTCTTCTTCCATATCTTCCGGCTTACTTGCTTTTTTGTGTGGTGTGGTTCCTTCATTTGCCTCTAAAACAAACACAACCTGATATTCCAGACCTTTTGCACTATGCATAGTAGTCAACGTGACTGCTTCTTCCTGCTTCTCAGATAGCGATTGTCTTTTTTGTTGTTCTTCTAACCGTTCACCATATTCCTGAATATGCTGAAACCATGCTTCATATGTTTCATATGGTTTTGCCATCATTTGCAGTTCTTCCAGAATATCCGTCAATTCCTCCGGCTTAATCCGATGCTGTCCGGCATATTCTACCAGATAGTCTTCATATCCCATTTCCTTTCGAATATACTGAATTGCAGATGATGGAGCCATGTTTTTCAGCCGTTTCAAATCAAAACATAACCTTTGAATATTATCCACTGCCCAGTTCTTATCTTTTACCTGTTCCTGAATGTTATTTAAGTCTACTTGAGGCTCTGATAACCATTCCCTTCTTAAATATCGCTTCGGTCGATTCCAAATCTGTAAAAAATCAGACCGTTCCCTGCTGCCCATTGCAATCCGAATATAGCAAATCATCTGCCTGGCAATCCAATGTTCATAACAATTAGGCAACTTATCCCTCATCCGAAAAGGAATGTTATATTCCATTAATATATCTACCACTCGGCGGGCTTCCATGTTGGTTCGTGAAATCACAGCCATCTCATTATAAGAAATTCCAGACTTCTTATATGCTCGAATCCGTTCCAGTACATCCTTTCCCTCTTCTTCCACTGTTTTTATCTCATGAATACAAATGGGCTGTACATATGGACGATATCCTTCTATCGCTTTTGGATACCGTTTGGAATTATTTGAAATCAACCGCTGGCTTCCTTCTACAATTTCCTGACTGGAACGATAATTGATATTCAAAAGAATTCGTTTTGCATTCGGGAAATCCTTTTGAAATCCAAGCATTATTTCCGGCTTTGCCCCCCGGAATCGATAAATGGACTGATCATCATCTCCTACTACAAACACATTTTGTCTTTCACCTGCCAGCAGTTTTACAATTTCGTACTGTATTCGGTTAATGTCCTGAAATTCATCAATTAATATATATTGAAACTTCCGTCTCCACATTTGACAAATATCCGAACGTTCCTTTAGCAGTTCATAGGTATACACCAGCATATCATCAAAATCAATCATATGTTCCCGATGTAATGTATCTTCATATTGCCGGTAAATCTGCCGAAACTCATTCTCGCCGCAAGTAGTACTGTAATAATACTGCAAATCCATATATTCACTTTTAATTAATGTAATTTCACTAATTAAATCCTGAATAAACTCTTCTTCATCCTCGTACTCTAAATCCATGCTTTGAATAACAGACTTTAAAATGTTACGCTTCTGTTCTTCCGGCAGCACCTGAGTATGATTATACCCATAAGCTCTCCGTAATATCATAAAAAATACAGAATGAAATGTACCAAAGGTACAGGGAGCCTTAGCTCCCTGTATCATCATCTGGAATCGTTCCTTCATTTCTGTTGCTGCTGCCTTAGTAAAGGTAATAACCAGAATATTTTCCGGAGAGACTCCTGCATCTTCAATTAAATATTGGGTTCGCCGGGTAATCACTGCCGTTTTTCCGGAACCCGGTCCCGCCAGCACCAGACATGGTCCATCAATATGAGTGATTGCCTGATTCTGTGCGTCATTTAATACAATACTCAAAATTACTCCTCAAAGCCTGCACTTTCCAGCTTCTTAATACCGATTTCCATACGCTTCAAAGATTCTTCTTTGCCAATAATCTCCATAATTTCAAAAGCACCACCTGGTGTTGATTGTTTTCCTGATACGGCTGTACGAATTGGCCATAAACCGGTTCCATTTTTGATACCCTTGTTAGCAATATACTCCATCAGCTTGTCATGAAGAGCATCTAACGTCCAGTCATCAAAATCCTTCAACAATTCATATTCTTCCTTTAAGATTTCAAGAGAATTCTCCAGATTGGTCTTCATTTTTTTATGACAATACATATTTACATCATAATCCGGCAATTCTTCAAAGAAATCCACTAATTCTTTTACATCCGGTAATATCTCCATACGAGTTTGTACCAATGGACAAATCTTATCAAAATCCAAGTCCTTTGTAATCACTTCCTTCATATATGGGGTTACCAGCTCCTTGAATTTTGCAGGTTCCATTGCTTTCAGATATTCTCCATTCATCCATTTCAGCTTATTGATATCAAATACCGAAGGAGATTTGTTGATTCTATGATAATCAAAGGCCTGCACTAACTCCTCTAATGAGAATATTTCCTGATTGGTTTCCGGACTCCATCCCAGCAATGCTACATAATTTACTACAGCTTCTGTTACGAATCCCTGTTCAATTAAGTCTTCAAAAGAAGCATGTCCACTACGTTTGCTTAGTTTCTGATGATTCTCATCTGTAATTAACGGGCAATGAATATACTTTGGTTCTTCCCAGCCAAATGCCTGATATAGCAAGGTATACTTTGGAGAAGATGAAATATATTCATTTCCACGTACTACATGGGTAATACCCATTAAATGATCATCTACAACATTAGCAAAATTATAGGTTGGAAAACCATCTGATTTTATTAAAATCATATCATCCAGCTCATTATTCGGTACTGTTACATCTCCGTACAATTCATCATGGAACGTAGTTGTTCCTTCGGTAGGACTATTCTGACGGATAACGTAAGGTACACCGGCTGCCAGTTTAGCTTCAATTTCTTCTTTGCTTAAATGCAGACAATGCTTATCGTATACAACAATTTCCTTTGTTTCTCCACTTTCTGTAGTAATGGTCTGACGTAACGACTCTAATCGTTCTTTATCACAGAAACAATAATATGCTTTTCCTTCATCAATCAGCTGCTTTGCATATTTCATATAAATACCGGCAGCCTGACGCTCACTCTGAATATAAGGCCCTACTCCCCCATCTTTATCCGGACCTTCATCATGCTCCAACCCGGCTACTTTCATTGTCCGATAAATAATATCCAGAGCCTCTTCG
>CAMEWU010000110.1 GCA_945946715.1 uncultured Clostridium sp.
TAAGATTTACCATTTACCCAGGAAATGGCATCCATGGGGCATACTTCCATACAAGGATGTGCCACACAACCTTTGCATTGATTACTGACTTCATAAATATTGTTCTCACAAGCATTACATGCAGAAGGAATCACCTGCATAAGGGGCGGTTCATAATACTTTTCATCAATCGCACTTTCTTCCAAGCCCTGAGTAACATGTACCGGACGGTCTTCCGGACGCAATGACATACCCATAGCCAGCCGTACCCGTTCACTGGTGATTGCTCTCTCCCGATAAATATTATCGCAGTACTGTGGGGTGTCACCTGGTGTAATGGTATATGGTATTGCCTCAATATCGTCATTTATCGAATCTGAATGATATGCAACCTTTGCAATCTCTACGAATACCTGTTTTCGCAACCGTCTTACATCTGTTTCTAGCCCTCGCATGTTCTACCTCCGTCTCCTATAAATGCTGGTATTAAACTCATTTACGCATATATTATACTATTTTCACATAATTGTCCAACATAAGTTAGGTCCGTTCTTTCGTATTTTAATTATGTAATTAATACCGGATTAACGTGAAATATCATTGCAGTTTTTTTCTTTTTCTATTATACTTAAAAGTAATGAAATTCTTTATGAGGAAATTATAAACAACGAAAGAGAGGAACCGTAATATGGCATATGTATCATCTATGACCTATACAACTGAAGCACAGTTTCTTGAAGCAGTTGCACAGGCAAAAGCAGCTCAAACAACACGGACAAATGCACAACAAAATGAAACGGTTTCCTTCCAGCAAATTCTGAACAACAGTACATCTGCTTATACATCTTCTACGGTTTCACCAGACACATTAGAATCTTATTTTCAAAAAGCAGCAGATACCTATGGTATTTCTATAGATTTATTGAAAGCAGTTGCCAAACAGGAATCTGGTTTTCAAACAAATGTTGTATCATCAGCAGGGGCAATAGGTGTCATGCAGTTAATGCCTGCAACTGCAACTTACCTGTGTGTAGAAAATCCTTATGACCCAGAACAAAACATTATGGGCGGTGCCAAACTACTGGCAGAATTATCTTCCCGTTACAACGGAAATATTGACCTTATTTTGGCAGCCTACAATGCCGGTACCGGTGCTGTTGACCAATACGGAACCATACCACCATTCTCAGAAACCCAAAACTTTGTTTTACGGATTAAAGAAACCTTAGGTGTACCTTTCTAATCCACTAATGGTGATAATTCTGCATTTGCATAGCATAACCATCTGCAATCTGCTTATACTTCTGATAATCCTTTTCTTTTATTTCTCCAGACTCTTTATACTGTTCCAATGTTTCCTGAAGCTTGTTTAATGCTTCATGTGCTAAATCCTTATAATTATTTGACAGATTCATTTTTAACTCATTCAGTATACTGTCTAAATCTAATTTTATCTTTCGTTTCAGCATAACAAGCCTCCTCAATCTGTTTTTATCGTTTATTTCGTTCATATTTTGCCAATGTGTGAAGTGCAAACTGTACACTGGCATACTGTTCTTCCAAAGACCCGGTTCCTGTTGAAATGTCCATAGATGCCGCAACATCTGTTAACACTACTTCATCAATTGTATCCCGCATTTCTAAGAATATTTTTAATTTCTCCCCATATGTCTCAGCATCTAAAAACTGAAGAAGTAGCGGATTGATTTTCTGGTTTTCTTCCTCTTCAACAGATATCATTTCCTGTTCTGTCTCATTAGAAGACAAGGATAACCTATCCGCATCCACCAATTGAAATCGATACTCTTGTTCCGCTTCCGGATACTGTTCTTTATCTATTCGTTCTAAAAACATATCTAATGGTCGAATATAAACCTTAAACTCTCCATATAAAGCCTGATAGACCACCATCTCTTCATTGGTTTCTGTATGAAACCCCAGTGTAATAATCTGATACAAATTTCCTCTAAAATGTCGATATCGCTGTCCCGGAACAGGACGTTCAGTCTGACTCATATTTACACTTCCTTTAATCATTTATTGATATATAATATCCATATCTACATAATCTATAATAATACTTTCAAAAACCACCTGCAAGAGTACAATCTTCAATTCCTTATTTCCATGTATTACATTGAAATATTCATTCAGCCATATTATAATAAGAATATCAGATATTAGGGGGTATTGCTTATGAAACTATCATTTATTGGGGCCGATCATGAAGTAACCGGAAGCTGTCATTTTTTAGAAATTGCTGATAAGAAACTGGCAATTGACTGTGGTATGGAACAAGGTGCTGATATCTATGAAAATGTGGATATACCTGTTTCTGCAGCTGATATCGATTATGTCCTATTAACCCATGCACATATTGATCATAGTGGTTATCTTCCATTATTATATTCACAAGGATTCCGTGGAACCATATTCGCTACAAAAGCAACCACAGACCTTTGTCAGATTATGTTGCGTGATAGTGCACATATTCAGGAAATGGAAGCAGAATGGAAAAACAGAAAAGCCAAACGTTCTGGCTTACCGGAAGTTCTACCTCTTTACACCATTCAGGACGCAGAAAATGTCATCAAACTGTTCCACCCTTTAGATTACGATGTAATAGCTACCATCAGCGATGGTATTCAAGTTCGTTTTTCAGATGTTGGTCATCTTTTAGGTTCTGCCAGCATTGAAATATGGGCAACCGAAGATAATAAAACCGTCAAACTGGCCTTTTCCGGTGACATTGGCAATATCAACCAACCACTCATACGAGATCCTCAATACTTATCCGAGGCTGATTATGTTATTATGGAGTCTACCTATGGTGACCGCAGTCACAACGCACCGCCAGACTATGTGACTGAATTAGCACGAATTATCACAGAAACCTTCCAACGAGGCGGAAATGTAGTAATTCCATCCTTTGCAGTTGGACGTACCCAGGAATTACTTTATTTTATCCGGGAAATTAAAATGAATCAGTTGATACCTGATTATCCAAACTTTGAAGTCTACATCGATAGTCCTTTGGCAGTAGAAGCAACCAATGTATTTAATCGAAATGTGGAAAGCTGTTTTGATGATGAAGCCATGGAGTTGGTACGCCAGGGAATCAATCCAATTTCATTTCCTGGATTAAAAGTTGCGGTTACAAGTGATGAATCCAAGGCAATCAACTTTAATCCTCAACCAAAGGTCATTATTTCTGCCTCCGGCATGTGTGAAGCCGGACGAATCCGTCATCATCTGAAACACAATCTCTGGAGACCGGAATGTACAATTCTATTTGTTGGGTATCAGGCAAACGGAACACTGGGACATTCCCTTTTAGAAGGTGCTGCTGCTGTAACACTTTTCGGAGAAACCATTGAAGTAAAAGCACAAATTCTCAAACTGGATGGTATTAGTGGTCATGCCGACAAAGAGCATCTGATTGAATGGCTGAAGGCAATTTCACCAAAGCCAAAGCAGGTATTTGTAGTGCATGGAGAAGATACTGTGTGCGATACCTTTGTTGATTGTCTTTGTCAAGAACATGGTTATAATGCAGTTGCTCCATACACCGGCGCAGTCTTTGATTTATTAACCGGGCAATGGATTGCTGATGGAAACCGCGTACATAAAGCACAGAAACCTTCTGCTAAAAGTAGCAGAGCAAATACCATATATCTCCGTCTGGTTGCTGCCGGCCAGCGCCTGTTGGCTGTCATTCGTCATAATGAGGGAGGAACGAACAAAGACTTAATCAAATTTACAGATCAGATTAATTCCCTTTGTGACAAATGGGATCGATAATGCATATAATATACTAATTTCTTGGAAATTGGTATTGGCATATGGTCCTTCGAAATGTAGATGCTATTCTGGCACCTAATCGAATCATTCGAACAGAATACGCCCACCAACGTCATATCTATGGCAACGGAGTGGGCGTTGCTGTTTTGGATACTGGTATTCAAAACAGAACAGATTTTCAAAGAATTCCATCACGTACTATATCCTATTCACGAATTCAGCATTTTCATGACTTTGTAAACAATCGAAAAGAACCATATGATGATTCCGGTCACGGTTCTCATATTTGTGGCAAAATCGGTTCTGCCATGCTAATTTCAGATACAGAATATCTGGGAATTGCCCCTGCCTGTAATCTAACCGTGCTAAAAGTGTTAGATAAACATGGAAATGCTCCAATTAGCACCTTTTTACAGGCTCTTCGCTGGCTTCGCCGCAATCATCAAACATATAATATTCGTATTGTCAATATTTCCATCGGAACCAGCCTGAAATCGAATCCAACAGACACCAACCTTCTTATTCAGGAAGTAGACGCTTTATGGGCAGAAGGGTTGATTATATGTGCTTCTGCCGGAAACAATGGACCAAGTCCCGGTTCAATTAGTGCTCCTGGCAATAGCTGCCGGGTTATTACTGTTGGCGCTTCTGATGATAATCTGCCTTCTTCTACCGGCAGTCGCAGACTTTATTCCGGTCGGGGACCTACTGCCTGCAGTACTGTCAAACCGGAAATTGTTGCTCCCGGAAACCAGATTATCAGTTGCACCAACAACAGCACCGGCTATACTGCCAAAACCGGAACCTCCATGTCTACCGCATTTGTCAGTGGTGCCATTGCTCTATTACTGGAACAGGAACCCTATCTTTCAAATCAGGATGTAAAAAACCGCCTGCACGATTGTGCAAGGCGGTTACATTTACCTCATTTTCAACAGGGCTGGGGACTTTTGGATGTTCCCAGACTTCTGGAATCCATTAATTCTCACGATTATAATTAATCAAGCAGCCTTTTAGGATAATCTCACGTTCATTATCAGTTAATTGACCCAGTGTAAGCGTGAATTCCTTCATATCCTTATTTACCACATATGCCTTGATTTCATCGGTTTTATTCTTCACTGCCTCTGCAATGTTCGGAATAAAGATATAATCACCATTGGCAAATGGCAACTCCTCCTTGATTATGAATGGAAGCATGCCCCAGTTAATCAGGTTTGAACGATACCGTTTCGTCGCATATTCATTGGCAATGTTTGCCCAGCCACCTAATACCTTCTGACAGGAAGCAGCCTGCTCTCTCGCAGAACCATCTCCAGGTTTTACAGCAAAAATAGTACTTCCTACGCCTACATTCTTCCTTGATACAGAATAGTGTTCCTTAATCTTATCCATAATTGGCTTCAATTCCGGAACTGCTTCACAAGGACAAGTATCTGCTTCAATGGCTTTCTGTGCCTTCTGAATCTCTTTTGCCCGTCCTACATACTCCGGATCCTTTCTGGACAAAGTAAATTCAGCCAAGCCCAATGGATTGGAACGGTACGAAGAAGTCTCACCAGATGGAATCAACTCATCCGTTGTAGTAACCGGATCATGAATTTCAGAAACTACTTTTAATACCAGATTCTCAGGCAAAGGTGACATAGCCGGCCAATCCTTTATATTCGGACCAAACTTAATCTCCACAGAAGGATCTGCCTTACCTACACCATTATAGACACGATTCTCATAAATACTCTTATCAAAATAATACTTTCTCTGTGTATAATTTACATCCAAATCTGTTGCTGCTGTCAAATAACCCTTATTCGCTGCAGTTGCCGCAATGGAACGGGCATCCATCAATGCAACCGATGAAATCTGTCCATTCTGAATCTTAGAGCCTTCTCGGTTCGGGAAGTTTCTGGTAGAGTGACGGATACTAAATGCATTGTTTGCCGGTGTATCCCCTGCACCAAAACACGGTCCGCAAAAAGCTGTCTTAACAATCGAACCAGTCGCTATCAAATCTGCCAAAACACCGTTCTTAGCTAATTCCATATAAATTGGAGTACTTGCCGGATATACACTTAAAGTAAATTCGTCTGCACCAATGTTACTACCCTTTAAGATATCAGCAGCTTCACAGATATTCTCAAAACCACCACCGGCACAGCCTGCAATAATTCCCTGTTCCACATATAATTTGCCATTGCGCACTTTATCTTTTAAGGTAAAGTCAACTTTTCCATCTAAGCTGACTAATGCGCGTTTTTCACAATCATCCAGAATATCCATTAGGTTTGCATTCAATTCCTCAATGGTATATACATTGCTTGGGTGGAATGGCATGGCAATCATCGGTTTCACAGCAGATAAATCAACATAAACTACTCCATCATAATATGCGACCTTACCAGGATTCAATTCCGCATAATCTTCTTTTCTTCCATGGATTTCATAAAATTCCTGAATCTTATCATCGGTCTTCCAAATGGATGATAAACAGGTCGTTTCTGTTGTCATAACATCAATACCAATACGATAATCCGCACTTAGATTTGCAACACCAGGTCCTACAAATTCCATTACCTTATTCTTAACATAACCACAGCCAAAGGTTGCTCCAATAATTGCCAAAGCAACATCCTGTGGACCTACTCCCTTTTGCGGCTTACCATCTAAATATACAGCAACCACTCCAGGCATATCTACATCATAAGTCTTTGAAAGCAACTGTTTTACTAATTCTCCGCCACCTTCACCAATTGCCATAGTACCCAGTGCGCCATACCGGGTATGACTATCAGAACCTAAAATCATTTTACCGCCGGCTGCCAGCATTTCTCTTGCAAACTGGTGAATAACTGCCTGATGAGGTGGAACATACATTCCGCCATACTTCTTTGCACAGGAAAGACCAAACATGTGGTCATCCTCATTAATCGTACCTCCAACTGCACATAAGGAATTATGACAATTTGTCAATACGTAAGGAATTGGAAATTCCTGCAATCCTGATGCTCTTGCTGTTTGAATAATACCTACAAATGTAATGTCATGAGAAGTCAGCTTATCAAATTTAATCTGTAATTTCTTCTCATTATCTGAAGTATTATGTGCCTGCAAAATTCCATAAGCAATTGTATTTCTTGCTGCCTCTTCTTTCGAAATTGTCTCTGTACCTAATTTACTCTTTAAAATTGCTTCCTGCTCTGTTCCATCCGGAATCAATTCTGTACCATTTAAGAGATAGGCACCACCTTCATACAATGTTACCATGTTATTTCCTCCTTGTATCTATATTTATATCTTAACTCAAAATATCTGCAAATTTCAAAACCAATACTATAACAATCATTAAGATTGAGAAAACCAATGATATAATATTCATAATCTTACCGGCTTTTGCCATTCCGCTCTTAGTTACTGACTGTTGTCCTTGCTTCGATGCATTCATTCCCCACACTTCCAAAGCTATAAAAAGCCATCCCGGTGAAAACATTATGTCTAACACAAATGGCATACAACAAAAAATCAGATTCAACACCAAATTTATAATACCTAAAATCATACCTGTTTTTGCTTTCTTGGCATATACATCCTCAAAAGGACTTTCGGATGTAGCATAAACACTGTTATAAGTATTATCTCCAAATGTTGGGGGTATCGTAGAATCATAAGTTCCACTCATTGCTGTGCCAAAGGTCTGTGAATCATATCCCTGACTTCCCTGTGCCGGATATTCGGCG
>CAMEWU010000111.1 GCA_945946715.1 uncultured Clostridium sp.
AATCAATTATCTGGATTGGGAAAGTGAAGGAATTCAATCCCGACAGTGCTATGAGGTCGCAGTAAAGCACAACAAACCGGTTATTGTCATGGAACCGGTCAAGGGCGGTACTCTGGCTGCTGTACCGGCAGAGGTGGAACAGTTATTGAAAGGCTATCATCCGGACATGTCCATTCCGTCCTGGGCAATCCGATTCGCAGCCGGCTTAGACAACGTTAAAATGGTACTAAGTGGCATGAGTAATATGGAACAGTTGATTGATAATACCAATTATATGGCAGAGTTACAGCCTTTGAACGAAGAAGAACAGGAAATCATACGAAAGGCTACGGATATGATTAATTCGAATATTGTCATCCCATGTACCGGCTGCTCTTATTGTACCGACGGATGTCCGAAGAAGATTGCCATTCCGAAATATTTTTCCTTATATAATGCAGATAAGCAGGAGGTAAAAGGGAAAGGCTGGACTCCGCAGGGCGAATATTATGACCGCCTGACAAAGACGTTCGGTAAGGCAAGTGATTGCATTGGTTGCAAGCAGTGTGAACGTGCCTGTCCACAGCATCTGCCAATTGCAGAATATTTGAAGGAAGTTGCAAGCTATTTTGAATAGTATTGAAACTTATTTGAATTATGGTGGAAATGCTTGCAAATTTCAAATATTGGAGTATATTATAGGTGAACAAAATTGGAACAAAGGAGATGATGCTGATGGACAAAATTGCGGAACGACTGCTGGAAGAGTTGAACTGTGAAACTGTATTTACGATTCCTATTTTTGGCGGAATTGCAGTGTCTGAATCTGTAGTTGTCACATGGATTATCATGGCAGTTTTGATTTTGATTTCCATTATTCTTACCAGGAATTTGAAAATCAATCATATCAGTAAACGGCAGGCAGTTGCTGAATTTATTGTCACAAAGTTGACCGGGATGTGTGAGGACATGGTTGGACCGGAAGGGAAGCGGTACACCTGTTATTTGGCTACTGTATTGATTTATATTGGCGTTGCTAATATTATCGGACTTTTTGGGTTGAAATCACCAACGAAGGACTTGAATGTTACTGTGGCATTGGCACTGATGAGTATTATCTTAGTTGAATTCGCAGGTATATACCAGCATGGTGTTAAGAAATGGCTGCATAAATTTACAGAACCGATTGCGATTGTTACACCAATTAATATTTTGGAGATTGTGACAAAACCATTATCACTATGTATGCGACTTTTCGGTAACGTATTAGGTGCATTTGTAATTATGGAGCTGCTAAAAATGGTGGTTCCGGTTTTCATACCGGCTGTATTCTGTCTGTACTTTGATGTTTTTGATGGTCTGTTACAGGCATATGTATTCGTATTCCTGACATCGTTGTACATTAAGGAAGCGGTTGAATAATGTATGTTAACCATACAAGATGATAGAAATATTGAAAAACACAAATAAAAAGGAGATTGATAGTATGAACACATTAATTGCGATTGGAGCAGGTATTGCGGTATTAAGTGGTTTAGGAGCAGGCATTGGTATTGGTATTGCAACCGGTAAAGCGACGGAATCCATTGCCAGACAACCGGAAGCAGAAGGAAAGATTAGTAAAGCATTGATTTTAGGTTGTGCTCTTGCAGAAGCAACCGCTATCTATGGTTTCGTTATTGGTTTGTTAATTATTATGATGTTAAAATAATCAGAAAGGCAGGTTGGTAACATGCTCCGATTAGATTGGAATATATTATTTACTGTTATTAATCTGATTGTACTTTTTATTGCAATGAGAATTTTTCTCTTCAAACCGGTTCAGAAGATTATTGCAGCCAGACAGGAAGAGGCAGACCGGCAGTTTGCAGATGCAGCAGCTTCAAAGGAAGAGGCAGAGCAGTTGAAAACTCAGTATGAGGAGTCACTTGCCAATGCAGAAAAAGAAAAAGTACAGACGATACAGGAAGCAAGAAAAACAGCAGATCAGGAGTACCATCGGATTGTTAGTGATGCGGAAGCAGTAGCGAAGCAGTTGAAGGAAGATGCAAAGACAGAAGCAGAGACTCAGAAAGCTCAGATTCTTAAAAATGCAGAGAAAGAAATTGCCAGCATGGTAGTGGATGCTGCTGAAAAGGTAGTAGGCGGAAAGAGCGGTTCAGAGGTGGATTATGCGCTCTATAATGAATTTATAGATAAAGCAGGTGAGAAATCGTGAATCAGACAGTGATGGATTATGCATCCAATTTACAGAAAACAGGAATTTCAAAAGATATATTGCAGCAGGTGAAGGGAATTTTGGAAGCAGTCCCGCAGATAGGAAGTGACTTTGAAAATCCAACGATTCCCATAGAGAAAAAGCACTTGGTTATTGAACGTGTATTTCCGAAGGAAGTAAGAGATTTTTTGAAAATCTTATGCGATAACGGAGATTTTAAGCTTTATTCTGATATTTATTCTGCATTCATGGATTTAGAAAAGACACCGGAGTTGAAGGTGGAGCAGGCACAGCTGATCTATGTTACACCTCCTACCACAGAACAGATGGATGGTATTCGGAAGTTTTTGACGAAAGAATTCGGTATTCCGGATATTGCCATTGAATGTAAAGAAGACCGTTCCATTAAGAGTGGTTTTATTTTACGTGTTGGTACCAAGGAATATGATTGGAGTGAGCGGGGACGAATTGAACAGCTTGAAAAGAGCATTTCCAAAGCAGTTAATAAGACAAAGAATAAACAGTTTAGTGAAGAAAGTATCATATCGATTCTGAAAACGGAAATTGCTGATTTTGAGTTGGAGGCGAAGGATAAAGAGGTTGGTGTTGTAACCTGGGTTGGCGATGGAATCGTCAATGTAGACGGTATCGATCATGCATTTTACGGTGAAATCGTCCAGTTTGACAGTGGTGTTAAGGGTATGGTTCAGGATGTGCGAAGAGATGAAATCGGTATTATCCTGTTCGGCAGAGATACGGAAATTAAAGAAGGAACGAGAGTTGTACGGACGGGTAAAATGGCAGGTATTCCGGTTGGTGAAGCGTTCAAGGGAAGAATCATCGATGCGCTTGGTGCTCCGCTGGATGGCGAAGGTGAAATTGCAGCCACCGGCTTTCGTCCGATTGAATTTCCGGCACCTAGTATCGTAGACCGGAAATCAGTGTCCGTACCAATGGAAACCGGTTTGTTGGCGATTGATTCCATGTTCCCAATTGGACGTGGACAGAGAGAATTGATTATAGGTGATCGTCAGACAGGTAAGACATCGATTGCCATTGACACGATTTTAAATCAAAAGGATAAAGATGTAATCTGTATTTATGTTGCTATCGGACAAAAGGCATCTACGATTGCAAAACTGGTAAATACATTAAAGAAAAATGATGCTATGTCCTATACCATTGTGGTATCGGCAACTGCATCAGATCCGGCACCTTTGCAATATATTGCACCATATTCCGGTACTGCATTAGCAGAGTATTTTATGTATCAGGGCAAGGATGTTCTGATTGTATATGATGATTTGTCAAAGCATGCAGTGGCATATCGTGCTATTTCTTTGCTGCTGGAGCGTTCGCCGGGACGAGAAGCGTATCCCGGTGATGTATTCTATCTGCATTCCCGACTGCTGGAGCGGTCCAGTCGTCTGACTCCGGAAGCAGGAGGCGGTTCGATTACGGCATTGCCTATTATTGAAACGCAGGCAGGTGATGTTTCTGCATATATCCCGACGAATGTTATTTCCATTACGGACGGTCAGATATATCTGGAAAGTGAGTTATTCTTTGCAGGACAAAGACCGGCAGTTAATGTAGGTCTTTCTGTTTCGCGTGTGGGAGGAGCAGCCCAGACAAAAGCCATGAAGAAGGCAGCAGGAAGTATACGAATTGATCTGGCACAATATCGGGAAATGGAAGTATTTACGCAGTTTTCTTCTGATTTGGATGAAGGAACCAAGAAACAGCTGGCACACGGACGTGCATTAATGGAATTGTTAAAGCAACCATTAGGCAATCCTATGTCTATGCCTCAGCAGGTAATTACTTTGGTAGCGGCGAATGCACATATTTTCAGTGATATTGAAACCGGTCAGATTAAGACATTTCAGAAGGATATGTTAGATGATTTTGCAACGAATCATTCCGATATTATTAGCAAATTAGAGATAACAAAACAGCTTTCAGATGATTTGCAGGAAGCGATTATACAGGCAGCAAAAGATTTTAAGAATCGAGAGTGATAGCATGGCTAGTATAAATGAAATTCAAAATCGAATGAAAAGTATTCAGGACACCATGAAGATTACCAAGGCAATGTATATGATGTCATCTATGAAGCTGCGTAAAGCCAAACAGAAGCTGGAAGATACTGAGCCGTATTTCTATGGTTTGCAGGAGCAGATTGCGAATATTTTATATCATTTTCCGGATATGGAGAATCGCTATTTTGATAATCGAAATCAGGATCGTATGGAAACGGTTAAGAAGAAGGGCATCATTGTTATGACAGGTGATAAGGGCATGGCAGGTGCTTATAATCATAATCTGGTGAAGGAAGCACAGCGATTATGTGATGAATCAGAATGCTATCGGTTGTTTGTAGTTGGAGAAGTGGGAAGACAGTATTTCAAGAGTCAGGGATATCCTGTAGAAGAAGAGTTTCGGTTTTCTACCAATCGTCCGTCTGTTCATCGGGCCAGAGTGATTACTGAACTGATTGTAGAATTATGCAAGCAGGATGAACTGGATGAAGTATATGTCATTTATACCAGAATGATAAACAGCATGAAAGAAGAGGTAGAGATTCAACAACTGCTGCCTCTTAAAACCCATGAATTCCTGAAGCAGGAAAAGCTGGAGCAGTTGAAAAAGAGACAGGTTATGCATAATGAAAGCCTTTACGAAAAAGATGAGGAAAAAGGTATAGATGACGGTGATTTTTTCATTTATCCATCTCCTAAGAAAGTATTAGACAGTCTGGTATACAATTATGTGACCGGATTCTTATATGGTGCGTTGGTAGAAGCGTCTGCCAGTGAAGAAAATGCCAGAATGCTGGCTATGCAGGCAGCTACTGACAATGCACAGGAGATGCTGCATGATTTATCGATTCAATATAACCGAGTGCGACAGGCGGCAATTACGCAGGAGATTACAGAGGTAATTGGTGGAGCCAAGGCATTAAAAAAGAAAAAGAAGAAGCAAGTGAGGTGAAATTCACGCTATGGAAAAAATAGGAAAGATTGTACAGATTTCAGGACCTGTTATAGATGTGGAATTCGATAACAATGACCTTCCGGCCATTAAAGAGGCATTATATGTGATGAATGGCGATAAGAAATGCGTGATGGAGGTATCACAGCATATCGGACATAATGTTGTACGGTGTATTATGTTGGCGGCAAGTGAAGGCTTGTGCCGGGATATGGAGGTAGTTGCTACCGGTGCCGGTATCAGCGTGCCGGTTGGTGAAAAAACGCTTGGCCGGTTGTTTGATGTACTGGGAAATACACTGGATGATGGTGAAAATCTGGATAAGGAAGAACATTGGTGTATCCACCGGGAACCGCCTACATTTGAAGAACAGAGCCCGGTTGTGGAAATGCTGGAAACAGGTATCAAGGTAATTGACTTGTTGGCACCATATGCGAAGGGTGGTAAAGTTGGTTTGTTCGGTGGTGCCGGTGTTGGAAAGACGGTATTGATACAGGAATTAATCCATAATATTGCTACTGAAAGTGGTGGATATTCCATCTTTACCGGTGTAGGAGAACGTTCCAGAGAAGGAAATGATTTGTGGACAGAAATGAAAGAATCCGGGGTTCTGGATAAGACCGCTTTGGTGTTTGGACAAATGAATGAACCGCCCGGAGCTCGTATGCGGGTTGCTGAGACAGGACTTACTATGGCTGAATACTTTCGCGATGTGAAGAATCAGGATGTATTGCTGTTCATTGATAATATTTTCCGTTTTACACAGGCTGGTTCAGAGGTATCTGCACTGCTGGGACGTATGCCATCTGCAGTTGGGTATCAGCCGACATTGGCAAATGATTTAGGCGAGTTACAGGAGCGTATTGCTTCTACGAAACGAGGTTCCGTTACTTCTGTACAGGCAGTTTATGTACCGGCAGATGACTTGACCGATCCGGCTCCTGCAACTACATTTTCTCATTTGGATGCAACAACTGTATTGTCGAGAAAGATTGTGGAACAAGGTATTTATCCTGCGGTAGATCCGTTGGAATCAACTTCCAGAATTCTGGAGGCAGATGTTGTTGGAGAAGAGCATTATATCACTGCCCGGCGTGTACAGGAGATTTTGCAGAACTACAAAGAGTTACAGGATATCATTTCCATTTTAGGTATGGAAGAATTGTCAGATGAAGATAAGCTGACAGTGTACCGGGCGAGAAAGATACAACGGTTCTTATCACAACCATTTCATGTGGCTGAGAATTTTACCGGTATTCCCGGTGAGTTTGTTCCTATAAAAGAAACCATTAAGGGATTCAAGGCTATTTTGGATGGAGAAATGGATGAGTATCCGGAAGCTGCATTCTTTAATGTGGGTACGATAGAAGATGTGAAAGCAAAGGCAGAAGAACTGGCAAAGAATGAATAGAGAGGTGTATAGCGGATGAATACATTTTCATTACGAATTGTTGCCTGTAACCGTGTGTTTTATGATGGAGAATGTGAGGCATTGATTTTTCCGGGATATGACGGACAAATGGAAATTCTGGCACATCATGAGCAGATGACTACCATGGTAAAAATCGGAGAAATTCGTTATAAACTGCCTCAATGCGACTGGCAAAAAGCGGTTGTTTCAGATGGATTGATACAGGTGGAACATAACCATGTTAATGTAATTGTTTATTCGGCAGAGAAGCCGGAGGAAATAGATGCTTTTCGGGCAGAAGCAGCCTTGGAACGGGCGAGAGAGCAGTTACAGGAAAAGCAAAGTATTATGGAGTATCATGTGTCAAGAGCATCTCTTGCCAGAGCCATGGCACGATTGAAAACAGCCGGTAAATATGAGATTAAGTAGAGGTTGGTTTCAACAAAATTTAAGAAATAAAAAAGGGGCTGCCGCACTAAGTAATTAGTGCGCAGCTCCTTTTCTGTGCAAAAAAAAATAACTGCCAAACCTCGAAAGAATTCGGCAGTTGGTGTAAAATATAAGTATGCTACTACCTATTAAATTACAAAAAGATTATACCTAAAATGCAGAAGGATATCAATTAAAACTTCCGCTAGATATTGAAACAATTATTCCTGAAGACGATTCTGTGCGTTTACTAAGTCAGTTTGTGGAGGCTATGGATTTGACTGACCTGTATTCTACTTATGAAAGAATAAATTCAGTATCGCAAGAACTCTTCTTAAGATTGTTCTTTACTCCTATATGAATGGAGATTATTCCTCACGTTCCATGGAGTTAAACTGTAAAAGAGACATCAATTTTATGTTCCTTATACAAAAAGGTAAGACAGGAACTCATTTATTTCCTTTGAGAAGTGCCTAATTTT